>DASQUN010000492.1:0-6633 GCA_035641275.1 Candidatus Udaeobacter sp.
CGTCACCGGCGTTCGCCCCAGCATGTGATACACCGCCGAGCCGATTTTCATGTGAGTCGTGACGGCAGCGACGGCAGATAACATCACGGTGGGATCCTTGTTGTTGGCTTCACCTCCCCACGCACAACCAAAGCCATGCGCCTCTGCCAGCTGAGCGAGCTCCGGTATGACGTCCATGGATAGCTGCGCGCCGGAGTTAAATTCGATGTCGATTTGCATCGTCGATGGTTCAGACGCCCTAAGCGAGGTTAGATTTTGAATTTCTTTTCAATGTTAGTCACGAATATTTTTTGCCAATCGTTCGACCGTCACTGAACCTTTCCCCATAGCGATTATCCGCTTAACATCAAACTGCCGGTAGATCAACTGCTTTGGCTCGGCGCTTTTTCTTTGCAAAGAATCTTAGTATATAAAACCACTGGGGACAGTCACCGCGAAGCACAGAGATACGGGGTAGTAAACAAAACGGTAAAAGCTCAGGAACGAGTCAAGAAGGGAGAAGAAAAGATGATCAAACTGTACGATTTTAAGTCGTCACCTAATTGCCAACGGGTGAAGGTCGTGCTGGCAGAAAAGAATCTGCTCTATGAGATCGCTCCCATCGACTTGAGAAAAGGGGAGCAAAAGAGTTCTGAATACCTGAAACTCAACCCCTATGGTAAGGTTCCGGTCCTAGTGGATGATTCTACTGCGCTCTACGAATCCTGTATCATCAACGAGTACCTAAACGAAAAATACCCGAATCCACCGCTTATGCCCGCGGATTTGGGCAAGCGAGCGAAGGTACGAATTTTGATCGATTACGGGATGGCTCACTTGGACGGACCCTATCAAAAACTGCGTATGGAACTGATGAAAGACCAAAAAGAACAAGATCCGCAAGTCGTCGACGCGGCGAAATCCGATCTTCGTAAGCTCTTGCAACATCTCGAGAGTGAAATCGGAGATCACCCGTACTTATGCGGAGACTTCTCTTTGGTGGACGCGGCACTGATACCCCGTTTCATCCGACTTGAGGGATTTGGGGTGCTCCCCGATGCCTCACTGCCACGGCTGGGCAGTTACCTTCAACGGATGAAAAAACGACCGTCGGTACGGGTTATCCTTTAGCCCAGCGAGCATACGCGAGCGTTGTCCTCGTCTGCACGCTACCGGTTTTGACCATTAATGACGGAGCAGCCGAAAAGCGGTTCACTGGTTAAGCTCTTTTCGGTTCTCCTTCGCCCCGTCATCCGCCAGCTCGACAGGCCCTCATTGCCCAAGTACGACGGCCAGCTGGTTATTCCCGGACTCAAAAACAAGGTTGAAGTGTTTTGGGGAAGCCATGGCGTTCCCCATGTTTTCGCCGCCAATGAGCATGACCTATTTTTAGCGCAAGGCTATCTACACGCTCAGGAGAGGCTCTGGCAGATGGAAATGAACCGGCGATTCCTCACCGGCCGCATGGCGGAGATCTTTGGCAGCTTTCCTGTGCCTTGGAAGGAGTTAGCTAGCCACTTTCGCGGTTGCGATACTGCAGAGTTCGACTACTTCATGAGACTGATAGGAATCCGCCGCGCCGCACTCGGATCTATGGAAATTCTCGCCGCTGACGATAATCAACGCCTTCAAGCCTATAGTGACGGCGTCAATGGCTACATCCGCCGCTGCGGCAAGAAGCTTCCCTGGGAGTTCCGCGTGCTGCGTTACGAACCGGAACCGTGGCGACTGGAAGATTGTCTGACCATCGGTAAAGGCTTCGCGTTTTTACTTTCAACGGCCCTCTTCACCAGACTGAACATGATCGCTGTCGCGGCCCGGTTGCACGGGCAACCGGAAAAACTTCGCTCTTTATGTCCGTCGTATCCGGAGCACGGGCCAACGATCAGCCGGGCCGTGTGGGACTCGGCCAAGAACCTCTGGCGTTTTGCGAACGGTGTTTTCGCTGCGAGCGAATGGCATCCGGCCGCTCATGGCAGCAACAATTGGACCGTCGCACCGAAGCACTCAACGACCGGTAGGGCCATTCTCTGTAACGATCCGCATCTGCGCATGATGGTACCGTCTATTTGGTATTTGATGCATTTAAAGGCGGAGCCGCATCCGAGCCAACCGGACGGTTACGAGGTTTGGGGCGCCTCGATTCCAGGATCGCCCTGTATCCAGGTGGGCCACAACCGCTGGATCGCTTGGGGTGTTACCGCGGCCCTCTGCGACGATGTGGAAATCTACAGAGAGAAGCCCCATCCGTTGGAGCCGAATCGCTATCTCATAGGCCATGAATGGTTAACCATCAAGACAGCGGATGAGCGGATTCGAATCAGAGGCAGGGGTGAAGTCAAAAGAGTCATTCGGTCGACCAAGCGTGGACCGATCATAAGCGATTTCGGCCAATCCCACCCGTCAAGAGAAATTCTCAGTATGCGCTGGACCGCCCATGAGCCCAGCCAAGACTTTCACTGCGTCTATCGTATAAACAGGACCCGCAGCTGGGAAGAGTTTTTGGATAGCCTCTCCTATCAAGCCGCGCCCAGCTTGAACTACCTTTTCGCCGACGAACAGGGCAATATCGGCTATAGTCTGGCCGGTAAAATCCCCATACGGCCCCAAGCTCCGTCACTGCTTCCTCTGGATGGCTCCAACGAAAACAACGAGTGGCGGGGCTATATTCCTTTCGATGATCTTCCTCGCATATACAATCCGCCTGATGGCGTGCTCGCCACCGCCAACCATCGAATTGTAGATTCATCTTATCCCTACTACCTCTCCCATTTTTTTGAAGCTCCCTATCGTATTCGCCGCATCCAGCAACTTTTGGCCTCGAAGCAATCCTTCTCTGTCAATGACATGGTCGGGCTGCAATTGGATGTCGTTTCGCTTCATGCCAAAGCCTGCATCGATACTTTAAACAGCGATCTTGTTCAGCTTCGGGGAAAAGGTCCCAAGCTCCAGGCGTCCGCCGATCGACTCCTTCGCTGGGACGGCAAGTGTCACGAGCAAAGCGCCGAGGCGACGATCTTTCACGTATTTCATCGCCGTCTTATGGCAAACTTGCTCATTCCCGTCTTAGGGCAGGATCTCTTCGAAACCTACGTCGAAATCTTTAACCAGTGCCTGATTCCGATTGACCAAATCCTCAGAGATCCCAACTCCCAATGGTTTGCGGTCCAATCTCGAAGCGAGCTTGTCGCCCGGTCACTGCAACAGGCCTGTGAAGCATTAGAGGAGACCCTCGGCGATGATATGGGATACTGGGAATGGGGAAAAATTCACACCTTGAGGCTGACCCACTCCCTGGGTCGAATCGAGTTCCTCCGACCGGCGCTTACCATCGGCCCTGTTCCCGCCCCGGGCGATGGTGTAACCGTCAACATGGGCTTTTACCGGCATTCGAGTTCCTTTGAGCATACGGTGGGGCCATCGCTCAGATTTATCGTCGATGTCGGCCATTGGGAACAGTCCGGGTTCATTCTCTCTTCTGGTCAATCCGGTCATTTGTTTTCACCTCATTATCAGGACCAAACGTCTCTTTGGCGCAACGGCCGGACGATCAGGATTCATCTTGGCGCCAGCGAGCTCGCGTCGGCAGGCCGCCTGGTTCTTAATCCTGCGATATCCCCGCTTTCTTGACTCAGGCTTTGGGTATGCCTATAAGCCTTCCAAAGGACAATTATTGATGTGGCAACGCTGCTTATCATTGCCCGCATTCACGCTTTGGCTCTTGACGATGGTGCTGCCGATTTCGCTTAACGCAGCCGAGCAAAGATTGATCATTGGCGGCGCGCAATCGCTGATCCCTTTAGCCGAGAAATATTCGAGAGAATTCCACGCAAACCATCCCGGGATCGAAATCGAAATTCGGCGCGCGAACTCCAATTACGCCATTGATGCGGTGCGCAATGGCGAAATCCAACTCGGTCTGGTTGCCCGGCGCATCGGCGCCAGAGAAAGAAGCGAACTCAAAGTCGCGCCGCTGGGTCATGATGCGATTATTCTCCTCAGCTATCCGTGGAACTCCGTCGCGAATCTTACCTTAGAACAGCTTCGCCAAATCTACCTGGGCAAGATTACAAGCTGGAAGGAAGTTGGCGGCGAAGAACAAGGAATTGTTCCGTTCACGCGGGAGGCGAGTTCGGCCTTGCATAAGATGTTTTTGGAGAGTGTTTTCGGCAAAGGCTTTAGCCATCATGAAAAGGCCTTCATCCTGCGTGCTAACAAAGATAAAGTGCTCAGGACCATTAAGCGGATCCGGGGATCGCTAGGCTACGGTATTGTTCGCTTGGACGAAGCTCAAGCTGAAGGAGTCACGGTCATGGCCATCGACGGTAAATTTCCTTCTGCCGCAAATATCCGGCAGGAGATCTACCCGTTGATTCGGCCGCAGCTCTTGATATGCAAGCGCGGATCCGATGGCGTCGTAGAGGAGTGGAGGATCGGGTTTGAAAAATTCGTTAGTCGAAATGTCCAGGCGGAGAGCCGCTAGTGCGAAGCCTGCTTCACAAACTTCTGCTTTCTTCGTTGCTCATCATCCTCCTACCGATGGGGCTGGCCATTCTCTGGAGCTCAAAAACTCTCACCGCCTTGTTAGAACGACGCTTTGCCGAAAAATCAACAGCCCAGGCGGAACAGGTAAAACTACTCCTAAGTGAGCGGCAAGAAACGGCAACGGGACTGGTTCATTGGATAGCGGAGATGCCTGGCATCAAAGCGGCGCTCAAAACGAACGACCGCGCCAGGCTATTTCAACATCTGCTCCCCCTGGTGGGCTCGATCCAGCTGGACTTCATCGAGATCCTGGAGCCGAATGGTAAAATCTTCCTCCGTGTCCATGATCCGACCCGCTACGGAGATCGGCCCACTCTTACAACCGATGTCCAGGAAGTTCTGCGCGGAACCGGAGACTTCTCCAATTATGGCGTCGAGGTGCGTGAGGGCAAGGCTTATCTCCGTGCCGCAGAAAGCATTGACGGAGATCCGACCCTGGGTGTCGTCAGCGCCGGTTACGCGCTTAATCGTGATCTTGTCAAGAAGCTTGAACAAGTCGCCGGCGGTAAGGTCCTCGTCACTATTGGCGGTCACATCTATTCGTCTGACCGGCCCGGCCAAAAAGCCCACTCCAGCGCGCCCATCTCGACCGAGAGCGGCGAATCTGTCTGGCATCGCAAAGCGTCTTCGCCTTCGCTGGAGATCCGGCTGCCGTTAGCGACCGACCGTGGCACGGAAGGTTCGATCTCGATTTTCTACCCTTCTCAGGAAATGACGACAACGATCAACACGCTCCAAAGGACGCTCGCCGTTGTTGCGCTTGTCGGTATCGCTCTAGCGCTTGTAGCGTCCTGGTTCATGAGCCGCCGCCTGACCCAACCTTTAAAAGAGTTGGTCGCACGCACGCAACAGGTTGCCGAAGGCAACTATGGAGGCGCCGTCAGCACCCATTCGCGGGACGAGATTGGCGCCCTCGCCGCTTCGTTCAATTGCATGTTGGAAGAACTCCGTCGGTCGAAAGCCCAAGTGGAGAGCTATCGTGGGGAACTGGAAAGAAAAGTCGCCAGGAGGAGCGAACAGTTAAGCGACACCGAGAAGAAAAGAGCGGCCATGGCTCATATGATCGCCCACGACCTGAAGAATCCACTGCTGGGCATCAAAAAAACCCTGGAGCGGCTGGAGCAAACCCCCAGCGCGTTTAGCGGGGCGCAAGGGAAAGCGATCTTAACCGATCTCTTAAGCGCCGGCGACTTGGTCATCGGCATGGTGAACGAAATGCTGGATCTGTACCGCTCCGATTTCGGCGACATCCCGCTCTCTCGGTCGACTTTTCAAATTGAGGAAATCATCCAGACGACGCTAAGAATCTTGGGGCCCGACCTTGAAGAAAAGAAGCTTCAAGTACCCCTATCTTTAAGCCCACAACACATCTTGATCTTTGGCGATAAGCGAAGATTGACGCGCCTGCTGATTAACCTGCTGAGTAATGCCATCAAGTTTTCACCCGACCAAGGCTCGATCTCGGTCCATGCCGCCGTCCGGGAGCACAATGGAACAGGCACGAACGTCGAGCTTCGGGTTGAAGACGAAGGCTTGGGGATACCCGAACAAGATTTATCGAGAATCTTCGATCGATTCTATTCCCAAGACAAAACTGAAGCGGGCACCGGTTTGGGATTACCCTATTGCAAACTCGTGGCCGAAGCCCATGGGGGAAGCATCATGGCGGAAAACCGCCAGCAGCGAGGCTTTGCAGTGTCGGTGCTTCTGCCAATGGAAACCTGGGAAGCCGAGCGATTTTATGACTCTTAGACTATTGATCGCCGACGATGAGAGACTGTTCAGGCAGAGCCTGCGGATCCTGCTCGAAACCGCCGAAGACATCACCGTTGTTGCCGAAGCCGGGGACGGCCAAGAAGCGGTCGTTAAAGCAAAAAGAACCGCACCGGACATCGCGCTTTTGGATGTTCGGATGCCAAAAATGGACGGCATTAAAGCGGCCAAGCTCATATCGACCGTCGCGCCGCGCACAAAAATTCTCATGCTTTCCATCCATGACGATGACGAGAAGATCGTTTCCGCTATCAAGGCGGGCGCCAGGGGTTATATTCTCAAGGATACCGACGGCGCGGAGTTTATCAAAATCATCCGCCATACGGAGGCGGGAAA
>DASQUN010000493.1:0-2912 GCA_035641275.1 Candidatus Udaeobacter sp.
ATGGCCTACCGGTAGCAGAAGTAAAGGCACGGAGTCGGAGTAGGCGGTGGTGATTCCGGAGAAAGCGTTCTCGGCTCCCGGACCGGCTTGCATCGTGAAGACGCCGATGCGTTTGCCGTTTGTGACGCGGCTGAAGCCGTCAGAAATGCCGACGCCGACTCTTTCTTGACGGCAGATGATCGGTCGGATGCCTGCTGTGGCCGCCGCCTCGATCAACGGGTTGGTGGGATAGCAGCTTAGGAACTCGACTCCTTCACGCTTAAGGATTTCACAAATAGCGTCGACGACTCTCATGTGCCACCTCCGTTAGACCGATATCATCTTTGTGCTGCCACCGATGCCTTTTCAACTAGGAAAAGGATGTTGAACCTCATGGCATGTGCGTCATCCACCGGTACGTGGGAATGGATGGTGTAGCCTTCCGGATTGCCTTTCAGTCCGCCCGTTGGCACGAAGCCGTAGCAGGGCATGACGAAATTGGAGACGCGCAGATAGGTGATGCCGTCCCCGGCGTTCCTGCAGGAAATCATTCGCACGCCGAAATCGGTTTCGATACCTTCCAATTTCGGCGCGCCGTCTTTTCCGTACATGTCCGGATCACCGCCGCCGCCCGTGTTTGCCGTGAAGGCTCGATGAAGAAAGGAGAGGTGTGAAGAATCGCATTCGCCTTCAAGTCCCTGCAGGTAGTTGCAGTCTTGGACCGACTTGGTGACATAGAGATGATCTTGCGAAACCGCGATCCATTCGTAGTTGGGAAAGAGGGGAACGCGCCCCTTGGACCCCATATATGCGAATACGATTCCAGCGGCCTCTTTACATAGGTAAGCCTTGTGGTGAACTTTGAATTTCAGCGTGCTGCCGGCGGGTTCGGCGGGTGTTTCCAGCACGTTGCCGCCGATGTCGTACTTCCACCCATGATAGATACAGGTGAGGCCACAGTTTTCGTTGCGCCCGTAGAAAAGCGAGGTTCCGCGATGGGAGCAATGTTCATCCAAGAGCCCCACGCGTCCCTGGCTGTCGCGAAACGCCACGAGATCTTCCCCGAGCAAGCGCACGCGAACGGGTGGGGAATCGGGTTCGGGAACTTCTTCCGACAACAAGGCGGGAATCCAGTAGCAGCGCATGAGTGCGCCCATAGGCGTTCCGGGACCGACCCTGGTGATTAGCTCGTTTTCCTCGCGAGACAGCATATCGCCTCCGCCTGCCGCTGAAGCGCAATTTCTGCGAACCCTTCCTAAAATTGTCTGGACTCTTTCGTCGCGACCCTTTGCCGTAGCGTTTATCATTCTTGCATAGATTTTCAACCGCCGCTTCCAGGATGGATAGCCATCTTTGGTTGCCAACCGTATCCGGACGGCTCAGGAATCTTTCGATATGTGGACACGCCAATAATAATTTGCCAGACCGACGTACTCGTGCAGCGACCCGAAGATTCCTCTTGCAGCGCCTTCGCTAGGAAAGAGATCCAACGGCGTAAGTTCGAATTCATGGAGCGAGAAGTCACCTGGAGCGGGAATCGGCTCGGGAGCTTTAGAGCCAAAAGCGAGCATGCTGCGCGGCATGTGAACGGCAGAGGTGACGAGCAAGTAGCGTTTCCAACCGTTTTGCCGGAGAATCTTTTCGACCGCGACGGCACTTTCAAAAGTGTCGCGCGATCTATCTTCGGCGAGCACATGATTTTTTTGCACCCCCCACTGGATCAAGAAATCGCGGGCGATTTGGTTCTCATTCATATCTGGCTTGAAGGGATTGACATGCCCGCCGGAGACGATGATCGGCTTAGGCCGCAGCCGGTACAGGCGCCAGGCTTCGTCCAAGCGTCGAAACATGGACTCATCGACGCTCGGAAACGGAATTAGACCGCTGACAGGCACGATGCCGCCGGTCAAAACGACAATGGCGTCGTAAGGTTCCCGTTTGGTCGGCTCGATGACGGCCGGATAGTCGGATTCGAGAGGATAGCGCAGCCAGTAACCAACGATGCCGCTGTGGAGGGCGAAGATCAGACAGAATGTTAGGAAGAGAAGTTTTCTTGCCCAGCGGCGTTGCCAAAAGACTAACACGATCAGCAGCAGGAACATCCAAGGAACCGGCGGCAGGATAAGATCCTTTAAAAACTGCTTTAGAACGAACATGACGGTTCAAGAAGCAGGATCGGTGAGACTCGTGCAGCTTGGGTATGATAGCGCGCGGCTGAAAATCTATTCTGCGTCAGGTTGTTTTTCCGGCGCTGCATTGGCAAAAGCCGGCAGTCCGGCGCAGTGGCTCTCGATCCGAAGCAAAGTCGGGAACTGCGAGAGATCACAGCCGAATCGGCGCGCATTGGCCAATTGCGGTACCAGGCAAATATCGGCCACTGTTGGGACATCTCCAGCGCAGAAGTTAGCTGGTTGAGCGCCTCGGAGCACCATCTGGTCCAGAGCCGATAGACCGAGGTTAATCCAGTGCCGTGCCCAATTATTTACCGCATCGTCGGACTGTTTGTGCTCGTTTTTTAAGTAGTTCAGGACTCGAAGATTTTGAATCGGATGAACCTCGCACGCGATGATGAGCGCCATGCTGCGCACCCATGCTCTGTCTGCGGGATCAGCGGGCAACAGTGGGGGGTTCGGGTAGCGCTCTTCGAGATACTCGATGATGGCCAGAGATTGCGTGACAGTTCGCCCCTGGTCTTCAAGCGCAGGCACCAGCGCCTGAGGGTTGATCGCTTTATAGGTCGCACTGAACTGCTCGCCGCCGCCTCGACGGAGATGAATGGGTATCTGCTCGTAATCCAAACCTTTGAGATTCAGTGCGATGCGCGCGCGATAGGAAGCCGAACTCCGAAAAAAAGTGTAGAGTTTCATCTACGAAAACCTCTCGCCCTCGTGTATCAACTTTGGCTCGTTCTGTAAACGGCTCAGAAACCCATA
>DASQUN010000494.1:0-6754 GCA_035641275.1 Candidatus Udaeobacter sp.
GGCTTCCGCAGATTCGCATCTGTCACCCTTATCCCTGGGAACGCTTTGGCGTCGTTACCTAAGGCAGGAGCCGGATGCAGTAATGCTGCATGTCCGGATCTGAGGAGGGGGTTATGGGTGACCATGATTCCTACTCCGACATATTCGGATTTTGGATTTGTTTCGCTGGTTAGTGAGTGACGTCGAACCATTACTGGATGACTTTATTCGCCTTTGCGACCACTTCGACTGGAATTGTCAGACCGATTTTTTTTGCCGCTTTGAGGTTAATGACGAATTCAAACTTCGTTGCCTGCTGCACCGGCAGATCAGCCGGTTTGACGCCTTTCAAGATCTTGTCCACGTAAACAGCCGCGCGTCGAAAGAGGTCATCGTAGTCCGCTCCGTAGAACATGAGACCGCCCTCATCGACAAACTCCTTCTGAATGTAAATAGCAGGCAACCGGTATTTCCCGGCAAGCTCGACGATTCGCTTTCTTTCGCCGAAAAGGCGGCGACCGGCGCTCGTCATAATCGCGCCTACCTGCTTCTGCTTTGCGGCTTGAAAGGCGCTCTCTAAACCTTTGGCATCGGGTTGAGTCGTGATCTCCTCCAATTTGAGCTTTAGTGCCTGAGCCGCAGGCCTGAGCTCTTTCAGTTGGATGTCTCCTCCGCCGGCGCCCGGCGTCCAGAGAAGTCCAACTCGCGCAAGTTTGGGGACCGCGTCCTTGAGTATCTCTAGCCTTTTGGTGTTTAGTTCGGGCGCCAAATTCGAAAGTCCTGTGACATTGCCTCCCGGCCGCCCCAGACTGGCGACCAAACCTAGACCCACAGGATCTGGAGCGCTCGCAAAGACGATGGGTATGGTAGTAGTCGCTTTCTTCGCCGCCAACGCCGACTGCACCCCTGTGACTACGATCAGGTCAACTTTTAGACGAACCAGGTCCGCCGCAAGCTCGGGCAGGCGCTCACGCTTTCCCTCCGCGAATCGGTAATCGACGCTGATATTCTTTCCCTCAATCCATCCAAGCTTGCTTAGCTCTTGTCGAAACGCATCCACGAGGACCGCGCTACCGGAAGCAGTGCTTGGATCGAGAAAACCTATGCGGGGGACTTTCCCTGCCTGCTGCGCGTCGGCTACAGCCCCACACAGCGCGAGTGTGACAACGAGGGCAAAAATCCCCACCAATTTTCGATTTTGGATTTTAGATTTTGGATTGTCGGACTGAAAACCAAGAAATCGAAAGACAAATTTTTGCTTCACGGTTCTTCCATTTTCCTGGTGAAAAATTTTCGACGGTAATCTGCGTATTTGTTCCCTCGCCCCTTGCGGGAGAGGGTTCAGGGTGAGGGTTTTAAAACTATGCGCACCCTCACCTCAATCCTCTCCCGTCAAGGGAGAGGAAGTAGAAATCCCAGCCAACAACTCCACGCACTGCTACAAATATAGATTGGTTCTTTCACGGCAGCCCGTACAGCCGCGCGCAGTTATCCCAGAGAATCTTCTTCCTGCTCTCCTTCGACACTCCGTCCATCTCGAGAAATTCTTCCACGGCATGCGGGAAGTCTGAGTCGCCGTGCGGATAGTCGGTCGAGAACACAATATTATCGTCGCCGATAAGCTCGATAATCATCGGCAGTTCTTTTTCATGCTCGGTGGAAATCCAGCACTGGCGCTTGAAATACTCGCTCGGTTTAAGCTTCTCCGCCGTCGGGAATCGGCCCTTTTCCATGGCGTTGTCCATGCGATGGAGGAGAAACGACACCCAGCCGCAGTAGCATTCGAGAAATGCCAGCTTCAATTTCGGATGGCGATCGCATACACCGCCGCCGATGGTGTCGGTCATGGCAACCATGTTTTCCAGGGAATGAGAAACCACGTGGCGTAGCAGCAAATTGTCGCCGAAACGATCGCCGATCTGTGCCACTTCGCCGGCCGCGGCAGCGGAGTGAAAACCCAGGGGGACGGCTAGCTCTTCTAGAGCAAACCAGAGCGGGTCGAAATAGCGCGCGTGCCAGGGCATGTTGCGCAGCGGTTCGGGTCGAGCGAAGACCCCGACGAACCCCAGTTTGCTAACCGCGCGTTGCGCTTCCTTGACCGCCTCGACAGGATCGTGGAGCGGGATCATCGCCACACCTTTGAGCCGCTGCGGATCGGTTTGGCAAAAATCGTAAAGCCAATTGTTATAGGCGCGCGCGATCGCCGCGGCCAGCTTCGGATCCATATCCTCGCGCATCATGATGCCCAGCCCGATCGACGGATAGAGCGCCGCGACATCGAGCCCTTCTCGATCCATCGCGTGAAGTTGCGTGGTCGCATCAAAGCCGCGGGAACGATAATCGGCGATTTCAGCATCGATGCGGGTCGCGTCGAAAATGCCTCCCCGATAAGTCGGTTGATAGCCCTGGAGAACCTTCCCGTCGATCAGCACCATCGCGGAGCTGCGGGCCGTGGAGCTCAAGACTCTCGGCGCCCGCTCGCGCCACTCGGGCTCCATGTATTTATCCCAAAGATCCGCCGGCTCGCGCAGATGCATGTCGGAATCCATGATCTTAAAACCGGATTTCATAGCCAAATTTGCCGATTCCCTTGCGTTCGCTGACGAGTATCACGATCCCCCATCGTGATGTCAACTATGCGGCAGACTAAGACGATATCAACGATCTGTGATTATCGTAGGGGCAGGTTTCAAACCTGCCCCTACCACTGCGGGCGAACCAGGCGGGAATTAAATGGTCATTCGAAAGAGCACGGACCGGTCGTGGTCGAAATGCGCGTCGCTACATCAGTTCGCGCACCAATGACTTCGCGACATCCGGGGAAATGCCGAGCGGCCGGCGGGCCAGCGGACCGCCATCGGCGAGCCCGGTCTCCAGCTGGTCGAGGGACGGTAAATCCGTCCGTTTCCAGAACAGGCCGATAGCGATTTCGTCGCCCCATTCGTAGCCGTACTTCATAGCGGCGGCGAAGTCGGTCGGGTCATGCTTCCGATCCTCCAACTTGAACGTTCGTTGCTTGAAGAACTCGTGACTGTTTTCGTGATTGAACGTCACGCAAGGACTGAACGCGTCGATGAGTGAGAAGCCTTTATGCTGAATCCCGCCCTTAATCAGCTCGACCAAGTGCTTTACCTGCCCCGTGTAGGCCCGCGCCACATAGGTCGCGCCCGCGGCAATCGCCAGCGGAATTGGATTGAGCGGGTTTTCAACGCTGCCGAATGGCGTGCTCTTTGTTGCCATGCCTTTGACGCTGGTCGGCGAAAGCTGTCCGGTCGTGAGGCCATAAATTTGATTGTTCATCACAATGTAGGTGAGATCGACATTGCGGCGCATGCTGTGAATGAAATGATTGCCGCCGATGCCGTAGCCATCGCCGTCGCCGCCCGTGACGATGATCTTGAGCTCATGATTGGCCATCTGGGCGCCGGTCGCTACCGACAACGCGCGGCCATGCAGCGTGTGCATGCCGTAGGTGCTGATATAGCCCGGCAAGTTCGAAGAACAGCCGATGCCGCTGATCACCATCGCTTCATGCGGCCGAATGGCCAATTCCGCGAGCGCCTGCTTGAGCGCGCTCAGGACGCCGAAGTCGCCGCAGCCGGGACACCAGTCGGGCTCGGCCTTGCCTTTGAAATCCTTGACGGTTACTCGCACCCCCCCAGGCTGCTGTTGGCCCGTCTTCGCGATTCTCGCCTCTATATCGACTGTATCTACGCTCATAAATTACTCCTTAATCGGCATTGAAAAACGATTCTTCGGGCCGGTCAAAAGGGTCCAGTTGCGAGGCGCACGAGCGCAACGAAGCAAATGGGCCGTTTTCAACGACCCGATCAGACCATGATTTCATGGACCGGAATATATTGTTTTGTTGCACCGGCCAGAATCTCCTTGACGCCATCGACTATGTGATGCGGCATAAAGGGCTCGCCGTCATACTTTCGAATGTGAGCATCGGCGACGATACCGGTCTCGGACCGTAGGTAACGGGCAAATTGGCCGCTGTAATTATTTTCGACGATGACGATTTTGTTGCTCTTCGAAAGCGTCGATGTGATCGCCGCGACGTGCAGCGGTACGATCCATTTGATCTGCAGAGCATTGGCGTCGATGCCTTCTTCGCTTGCCAGCTTTTGTATCGCTTCACGGATCACGCCTTCTGTGGAGCCCCAACCCAACAGGGTGACTTGGGCGTCGTCCGCGCCCCACAGCTGCGGCGGCTCGATCAACGGCAGAATCGTTTCCATCTTGCGCATTCGTTTCTCATGCATGGCCTGGCGTTTGTGCGGGTTGGTGTATTCGTCGCTGATCAACACCCCATCTTCATCATGGTCATCCGTTGCTACGACATGCTCAAACCCCGGCGTCCCCGGAATCGCGCGGGAAGAGACGCCGGTTTCGGTGAGCTCGTAACGTTTGTATCCGCCATTGAGCGGGGGCAACGAGCCGTTCAGACCGATCACCGCGCCGCGTTCGATCGGAACGCTGAAATCTAATTCCGCTGGATCGATGCTCGAGCGACCTTCGGATAGCAACAAATCTGACAGGATGATGCCGGGGCACTGAAACTTGTCCGCCAGGTTGAATAACTGTGGCACGGTCTTGAAACAGTCCGAGATATTCGTCGGCGCGACGATGATCCGCGGGTAATCTCCCTGGCCCGCACCCATCACCTGCCAGAGATCGCCCTGTTCGGTTTTCGTCGGCACTCCGGTCGCCGGTCCCGCGCGCTGTACGTTGATGCAGACCAGCGGAATCTCCATCATCGCTGCCGCGCCGAGCCCCTCGGTCATCAGCGCAAAGCCGCCTCCCGAAGTAGCGCACATCGCACGGCATCCTGCATGCGCGGCGCCAATCGCCATGTTGATAACGCCGATCTCGTCTTCAACCTGGCGCACCATGATACCCAACCGTCGCGCATGTCTTGCCATCCAGTGAAGCACGCCGGATGACGGACTCATCGGATACGCACAATAAAAACGAACTCCCGCCGCCGCGCCTCCCATCGCTAACGCCTGGTTCCCTTCAAAAAACGCGAGCGGCTTTCCGGCATCGGGCAGCGAAACCGGCAAGGGTTTAAAACCGGCAGCGTACTCGTAACCCGCCCGTGCCACGCCGACGTTTTCGGCTATAACCGCCTCGCCTTTTCTCTTGAATTGCAAAGTGAGTATGTCCTCGAGGGTTTTGAACTCGACGCCGATCAGACGCAGCACTGCCGATAAAGCGATGGTGTTTTGCACCAGATCCCCTTTGACCTGCGGTGCCAACTCCTTGACTGAAAACGGACAAAGCTCGACACCGGGTGCAACGGTATTCGGTTTGATCTTATCTTTGTTGTAAAGCACGGAAGAACCGGCTTTCATCAGTTTTAGATGTCGATCCATCGTGTCTTGATTCAGGGCGAGCAAAATGTCCAGTTTATCACCGAAGCTAAGAACCGGCGCGTCGCTCGTACGAAGCGTGAGAAAAATATGTCCACCGCGAACGATGGACTGATACGCGTTATAGGCATTTAAGTGGAGCCCGCGCCGAACGAAAATCCTGGCCAGGATATCGCCGGGCGTGGCGATTCCCTGGCCGGCTGCACCCCCGATTGCAATCGAGAGATCGACTTGCGCCATAACAATTCCCTCCTAGACGTCTCTTCGTGCCTTCACTTGGATGAAGTAACATCCATAATAGGCAGCTTTTCCAGTATTTTGTTCATCTCATCTGCCGAAAAGGCTCTCAATGTGTGCGTCCGGATATTTCCGAGGATGCCCATGCTAGCTGCAAAAGCCGTCATGGTTTCATCGTCCGCGGCTTCTGCCGTAAAAACAGCATCAAACGCGCCCATTGTCCAATAGATGTTTTTGATGTTGATGTCGAGCTTTGCCGCGGCATTTACCAGCCCTTTCGCTCTCTCGGTAGTTTGCCTAATCTGACGGACGCCCTGATCGGTGAAATTTACTAGAGCGATATAGGTTGGCATTTTTAACTTTCTTTCCGACCCGGCAAACAAAAAAGCCAGCCGACCCTTGCATAAATTCGCAAAAGCAACTGGCTTATGAGCATCTGTTACCCCCCCGGAGCAGCACCTTGCGCTCACCGCTTTGAGGCCTCGGGCCGAGAGGATCTTTCAGTCATTTCGTGGAATGAAAGTTACCAACCCCCGAGACAGCTGTCAAGCCAATTCTTGAAGTCCGAAGATTTGTCGCCGAGTACGATCGAAAATAAGGAAGTCTTGTACTGTGAGTATGTTTCTGTTTAGTTCTTAGAATTCGCGAAAGCTATGGCGAACTCTAGTGATTGACGTCTCACGATTCGTTACGCAGCCTCATTCCGGCCAAGCTGGCGATAGCTAGCGCGAGCCGGAATCCAGGAATATTCATTATCCTTTGCGATCACGCTTGACGATGAAAGCTGGACCGAAGGGCGAGGCTGGAGGCCGCAGACGTAGAGCCGTAGAAGTTCGTCAGGCCCGGACCCTCGGAATGAGCAGTGAACGGGGTTGGCAGAGGAGGCCATTGAGGCAAAGACCCCTCGGCTGCGGCCGGAAGCCTTGCCCTGAGGTCCACTTTCGCGGCAATCTCAAAGACTTCTGGATGCCCAAAATTCGACGGCAGTCGAGTGATTTATTAAACGAAGTGCGGGACCAGGACATTAGTATCGAGCTGACAAAATTTTGGGGGATTTATGTTTGATTTTTTCTTTCCGACCCATCCGTTCGGTGGCCAGACTCTGCGGCTCGTGGCCCAGGCACAGCAAGGCGGCGGCGATGTTTTCGATATCGCAAGAA
>DASQUN010000495.1:0-7421 GCA_035641275.1 Candidatus Udaeobacter sp.
CCTACCCAAAAGAACCGCGGTTAACCGCATACTGGACGCACTTAAACGAAACGAGATCGTGTACATTCTCGGGGACAACCTAAAGAAAGGCAGAATCGAGGCGCTGCTTTTCGGACAGCGCGTACCCTCTCCTCGTGGACCGATCAGTTTGGCATTGAGGTCGGGGGCGTCCTTGGTGCCGATGTACCTGATAAGAAACTATGAGGGCCGATTGAATCTGATCATAGAACCCGAATTGAGCATCGCGCGAAACGGAAATCTCGTAAGAGATATCGAAGACAACACCAAGGCAGTCGTAAGCTATCTGGAAAGATTGATCAGGCAATATCCTGATCAATGGAATTGGCTGACTATACGGTTGACTCGATACCAAACTCGGCCGGTTTGATGCTTCTGGAAACTGCCCCGAGTCGCGCGATCTAGCCGCATTATTCATACGCCGAGGAAAATCAACGACAGACTGTAGACGAGGAGCGAGCCTCGGAGCGAGCGGGCACAGGAGCGTAAAGCTGCGCCGCCTTGGTGTGGCCTTGGTCATAAGCTTGCACTTCTTCCTACCTGTACACTCCACCGCTTAAGCTTACGGGCATCCTCAAGGCACAGGCCTATTGCCCGCGACCGGAGAGGCTCGCTCCTCGGACATTCTTCTGTGAAGAAATCGGGCTAGACCCGCCACTGCCGGCGACCGCTGGAACCCGCACAATCTTATGGCTGAATGGAGGGGTGCCGACAGTGCGCCTGCCGCCGGCTACCTGAAATGGCAGCACAGGGCGCACCGCACGTTTTTGTCAAGCGCCCGCGTCCCATCTTGACAAGGCGCGTCACCCGCTAGGGCGCACCTAGCGCACGGACCAACGAAGAGCGCGTGCGGCAAGAAATTTTTTGTGCCGCAGCAGCCCCCACCGCAGCAAAATCCTGGCATCCTCATTGCTCTGTAGGTTGACAAGCAAACGGGATACGGAGGGCCTAACATGGAATTCATGTTTGACTTGGGACAATACCAGGAATGGGCGGATGTAGCTTTCCGGCGCCCGCTGTGCGATGGACCCATTTTTCACGGCGAATGCCTTGACCAAACGGTGCAATTTTATGCCCGCTGCTATGGCTGGGAAGGTCCACTTGTGATGGTTGCACGTGATAGCGATGATTGGGACGCCTGCCAGAATGCCGCCCGTAAGGCTTCCAGGTGGCTTAACAGCCATGTGCTGCCCAAGCGAAATGATTTGCGCGGGCTGGCTTTCCGATATGTGGACGACGATGAGCCGTATATATGGGGTTTGTTCCCGTCGCTCTGAGAGCCGTCAAAATGACGGGACGTTTGAACAATCAGCAAAGCGATACCGGGTGGCGCCGGAGCTAGGTCGTCGATGGAAGTCAGCGCGCCGATCAATTGTCCGTGCAAGATCCTCGGGGACAAAATCGTCTTCTGTCCCTTACACGAAAGTGCCGAAAGACTGTTGGCTGCGTGCGAATATGCGAGAAAGTTCCTCGCCAATCTCAAGGTCGACCATGAGGATGAAAAAATCATCCGAGAGGTAATCCTGCCGATTCTCGACGGCGAAATCACTACGGCGCGAAAGAACCGCTGACCATTTGTCACGGCCGATTGCGACTAGCCCTGGGCGCCGGGAGATTTCAATGCCAGAAAGAGATTGTTGCTTCCACGTCGAATCAAGAACAGCAAGTTTGCGTCAGGCTTCGCCTCATTTACTGCGTTTTGAAAATCGCGCACGCTCCCGATGCGTCGTCGATTGACTTCGAGGATAACGTCTCTGCGGTGGAATCCGGCTTCAGCGGCGACACTTTGGGGCCGGACCGCGGTGACGACTACTCCAGTCGCCCGGTCCAATCCCAAGCTCTCCGCGATTTCTGGCGTCACACTTTGAACCGCGAGTCCGAGCTTGCCTGATTGCGGGCTTGAGGCAACCACTTCTTCTTCTTTCAGCTCGCCGATTTTCACGGTGATCGGAATCTGTTTATTGTCCCTCATCACGGTGAGCCTGGCGCTTTTGCCGACATCTGTCCGCGCCACCAAGATAGGCAGCTGATTGGATTCCTCAATCCTCTGTCCGTTGTATTCAATGATCACATCGCCCGTCTCTATTCCCGCTTCATCGGCGGGACTTCCTTCGATGACGGTCGCGACAAGAGCCCCGCGAGTCTTCTCCATCCCAAGGCCTTCAGCGATTTCCGGCGTCACTCTTTGAATGCTGACCCCGAGCCAGCCTCGCGTGACTTTTCCTTTGGCCTTGAGCTCCGGCAGCAGCTCTTTCACCAAATTGATCGGGATGGCAAAGCCGATCCCGATGTTGCCTCCGCTCTGGCTGAAAATGGCCGTGTTGATGCCGACGACTTCGCCCCGTAAATTGATCAGCGGCCCGCCGGAGTTGCCGGGATTTACCGATGCATCGGTTTGAATAAAATTATCATAAGGGCCGGCGCCGATATGGCGGCCTTTGGCGCTTACGATTCCGGCGGTCATGGTGTTATTCAGCCCGAAGGGGCTTCCCATTGCTACGATCCATTCGCCCACTTCCAGCCGGTCGGAATTTCCCAAGGGTGCCACGGGCAGCTCCCCTTTGGCGTCGATTTTGACGACGGCGACGTCGGTTTTTGCGTCTCTGCCGATCACTTTGCCTTCGAACTCCCGCTCATCCTGGAGCTTGACCATGATTTTTGCCGCGTTTTCAACCACGTGATTATTGGTCAGGATAGTGCCGTCGCGATCGATGATGAAACCGGAGCCAAGGCCCTGCCGGCGAAATGGACCCTGAAGGAAAGGATCGCCAAAAAATCTTCGCCAGAATTCACTTAATGGGTCATCCCCTCTCGGCAAACCCGGACTACGATCCCCCCGCTCTTTTACCACCTGCGTCGTCGAGATATTGACCACCACGGGCGCCATTTGTTCGGCTAAGACAGCAAAATCTTGAACATGCACTGCTGACTTGCGTTCGGTACCGCCGGCGGCGGTTGGGTCCGAGCGAACATCTGCCAACCCCAAGTTTGAAATCATCACGGCAAGAATTGCCTTCGCTAAAAGCGAGTCGCGGCGTATTATCGTTTGCATTTTAAGCACTCCATTTTCTGACTTGTGCTCGATGTCTTTGCCGAGCTAAAGTGATTCTAGGAAAATCAAATGCCCATTGACCCGGAATCGATCAGCACATGCGCTAAGTAACCCGAAGAAATCATAAGCGGCTGAAAAGCATTCATCCATATCGCCTTTCCTTCTCTGTAGTCGATTCTTGTATGTCGAGCCTTCGAGGACGGACTAACGACAGGTACCAACCGAGGACGGTCCCATAAAAGAATGTATGAGCGACGAATCCGTTCCAAAACTGGTTGATCTGCGTGAATTGGGGGAAAGCTACAGGCGCAATAAGATAGAAGTTCACAAGCCATAAGAGAAGCCCAAAAAGCGAGCCGTATACCAACAGAGAGCTGGTCGCTAGGCTGCCGGCGCTCCAGCTCGTAACAAATCCAAAGATCAACCCGTATAGACCCGACAAGGCGACATGAATGATCAGACCGACTGTCACCACGGCGGTAAATGAATAAGACGGATCAAGCTCTCTCTTGTCCAACACTACTGATGAAATCAGGCGTAACAGTCGAAAAAAAGGTGTCCCCAACATCGAGTTCATAACCATGTCAGCAGAAAGAAACACGATGCCAGCCAGAATGCCCAATACGATTCCTTGGGCCACCGGCTGTCTGCTTTCTTGTTGCCTCTGATCTGCCATACCTCGCCTTTGGATACTTTCTAAACTCCTACTGTTTGCCTCTTTCTTCTTCGAAAGGAATTTATAAATCGAGAAGTTGGTTCAATCCACGCAGCGTAAGCCACGGTTCCGGTTGACAGTCATAAACGACTCTATTCGCTGGATACAATTCTTGGCATTGATACGAGTCCGGACGAGTGTCCGGCAGAAAAAGAAAAGCTCTTCTCGGATGGTAGCCACTAGCATTGCTCATAAGCATCACCCTTTTCTGAATGTATGAGCAAGTGAAATGCCAGCAGCGGGAAGTCAAAAAAACCAGTAGCTTAGATGAAACCGAATAAAACCCAAAAAGAAAAAGTGGATTTCAATACCCAGTATGTGCACAAAGAGCACACAAATCCCGAGGGGACATGCCATCGAGGGCAAATAGTTCACATAGAGAAATGGATCTGAATAATGCTCATGGTCCCGCGAATCCTGGGCAGTAAAAGTTTCCTACGCCCGGCACCACGATATCCTCTGGTCCAACATCTCGCAGCCCCTCTGGCCGGTGTGCCGCGTCTCTGTCATAGCGAGAACACGAACGAAGCGATAAGGCCAGTACGGCAAAGACAGAGCCCGGCACTATCCATGGCAAAGGTACGGGTGCGAGTTTTCCGGTGTCTTAAATTGCTCAGCTGCTTTGGCGGTCGGCGGCCGGTCCGCGGTCACGAGAAAGGTTACATGCGGTGTTGATCAGAGCCAAATGGCTCAATGCTTGCGGAAAGTTGCCGAGCAGCCGTTTATTTCCCGGATCGTATCCTTCTGATAAGAGACCAACATCGTTGCACAGACTCAAGAGACGCTCAAACAGCTGGAGGGCGTCTTGTTTGCGTTCCAACAGCGCGAGATTGTCGGCCAGCCAGAAACTACAGGCGAGAAAAGCCGCCTCACCCGGCGGAAGAGCATCTATGTCCTGCTTCGTGCGATAGCGGAGCACGAAGCCATCGGCCATCAGATCGCGCTCGATCGCTTCAACAGTGCCTCTTACTCGCGCGTCGCTGGCCGGCAGGAAGCCCACAAGCGGGATCATCAGCAGGCTGGCATCGAGTTCAGCCCCTCCATAGTATTGAACGAACCTATTTCGCTCGCGATCAAAACCGTTCCGACACACTTCTTCGTGAATCGTTGCGCGGAGGCTGCGCCAGCGTTCGACCGGACCTTGTAAGCCGAAGCGCTCGACGGCTTTCACCATGCGATCCACGGCTACCCAGGCCATCACCTTAGAATGCGTGAAGTGCCGCTTCGGACCGCGCATTTCCCAGATGCCGTTATCCGGCTCACTCCAAGCCGACTCCAGATACTGTGTCAAAGCACTCTCTACGCGCCACGCATTCTCGTCCGGCTCCAGTCCGCCCCGGCGGGCCAAGTGCAGCGCATCCATCAACTCGCCGTAGACGTCCAACTGAAACTGCAGGCAAGCGGCATTGCCGATGCGGACGGGCGATGAGCCCTCGTAGCCCGGCAGCCAATCGAGCTCCAACTCGGTAAGCCTTCGCTCTCCAGCCAAGCCATACATGATATTCAATTGCGATGGCTTGCCGGCTACCGCGCGGAGCAGCCACTCGCGCCATGCGCACGCTTCGGCTGTGTAGCCCGCAAGCATCAATGCATAGAGCGTGAACGTCGCATCCCGAACCCAGCAATAGCGGTAATCCCAGTTTCTAACTCCGCCGAGCTGTTCCGGCAAAGAAGTAGTTGGCGCCGCCACAATACCTCCCGTGGGCGCGTAGGTCAGTGCTTTCAGTGTGATGAGCGAACGGATTACTGCTTCGCGCCACGGTCCCTCGTACGTGCAGCGGCCGGACCACTCGCGCCACCACTGATCGGTGCTGGCAATGGTGTCCTCGGCGTCGATCACATCGGGCTCCGGTTCGTGCGATGGGTGCCACATCAAGACGAAAGGCACTCTCTGTCCTGCAGAAACGGTGAACTCCGCTTCGGTTCGAAAATCTGCGCCGTGCAGAGCGACGGGTGTCTTGAGCATGAGGGTATCCGGACCGGCAACCGCGCGTATGCCGTCCTCGACGCGGCGAACCCACGGAACGATCGAGCCATAGTCGAATCGAATGATCAGTTGCATCCGCATGCGCACCTGCCCGCGTCTGCCGACGACCACCCGAACGAGATCAGGTTCCCTGCTGCGGGGCGGCATGCAGTCGATTAACGTCACTGCTCCATCGGCTGATTCGTAATCCGTTTCGAGTACCAGTGTGCCGTCGCGATACCGGCGGTCGACGCGCCGAATTTCGGCGGCCGGGGCTATTATCCATCGCCCGTGGTCCTCGTTCCCTAACAGCGCCGCAAAGCAGGCGCTCGAATCGAAGCGGGGAAAGCACAACCAGTCGATGGAACCGTTGCGTGCCACCAACGCGGCGGTGTGGCAGTCACCAATGACGGCATAATCTTCTATGCGTGACGGCATGATAAAATTTTCACTCCTTGATTTCTGACCGCCCTGTTTGAGTAACAACTAGACTCGGATTGCCGTACATTCTGGCGCCCTACGCGTGATGAGAACTTGCGGAACTGACGCAATCCGGATGCCAGTAACGTCGGACGAAAGGACTCCAACGCCAAAGCATTCAAAAATTTTGGCGAAAGCATTGGAGTGCTTATTACCTACACCGAAGCAGGATAGGTCCAACTGGACAGGAAGAAGAATCCAACCCTGGGCTCATAATTGCTCCTTTATCGGGATCGTAAAAAGTTCCAAAATCTTTTCACTCCATGGCCGCGACTTCCACTCCTCATAATTCAACTTTGTCGAATACTTCAGGTCTTCGTGAAAAGCTCTTTCGAGTTGGCTGGCAACGCCGGCGTCGTGTACGATCAAATTGATTTCCTCATTGAGAGCAAAGGAACGATTGTCGAGGTTCGTGGTTCCAATCATCGCCCAGAGCCCGTCCACAACCATCGTTTTCGCGTGTAAGAGCGCCGGCTGGTACTCATAGATTTCAATGCCGCCGAGCAGCAAAGGTCCGAAGCCGCGCCGGCTGGCTCGATAGACGACCATCCAATCGATCATTCCCGGCGTGAGCACGATAACGCGCACTCCCCTTGCCACAGCTTTAAGCAAGGCTGCCGTCATCCGCTCGTCGGGGAGAAAATATGGGTTAGTAATGTAGATGCTCCTTTTGGCTGACGCGATGGAGAGCAGGAAAAGCAGGTAGGATTCGTGAGTGCCGCCGAACGGCGAGCTCTTGACGACTTGCGCGTGCACATTTCCTCGCGATTCAAGCTTTGGAAAATACAGGTCATCGCCAAGCAAATCCCGGGTCGTTTCCCGCCAGCTCTCGACGAAGGCGGCTTGCAGTTGCTGAACGATGGGACCTTCGACTCTGGCATCGGTATCACGCCAGTGGCCTTTAGTTCGGCCGTCTCCGGTCCACGCCTGACTCACCCCATGGCCGCCGATGAAACCGATTTTCCCATCGACCACGAGGATACGACGGTGATTGCGATAGTTGTAGCTCAAAAGCTCCCACGGCGTGAGGAATTGAAACAACTTGATGCGCCGAAACCACTTAAGTTGACAACCCGATTTTCTCCATAGATCTGGGATGTCGCCCGGAATCTCGCTGCCGCCGTGCGAGTCGAGTAGGATTTTTACTTGCACGCCGGCGCGGCAGCGCTCCGCAAACGCCTCGGCAAGCT
>DASQUN010000496.1:0-6726 GCA_035641275.1 Candidatus Udaeobacter sp.
GAAGGTTAAGGCGGTCCCAGGAGTTACCGATGCGAAGATTGATCTGGTTTGGGATCCTCCGTGGGATCCGAGCAAGATGTCGGAGGCCGCCAGACTTCAACTCGGAATGATGTAGGAAGGCATTAACCGTTCCACAAACAAAGGCGATTGAGCACCACACATGTAACTGAGGATGAAATTGTCTTGAACAATCCAAGCCAGTCCTATTCGCCGGCTCAAGACCCAAGCCTCTTTGAGCAATTAGGCGGAGAAGACAAACTCAAAGAAATTATCAGCGCCTTCATCGACCGTGTATTTGAAGATCGAATGATTGGGTTCTTCTTCCACAAAGCGGACAAAAAACGAATCAAAGAACTGGAATATCAGCTCGCGGCGAACTTGTTAGGTGCGGATGTCGTGTATCAGGGTCTCCCGCTAGATAAAGTCCATGCAAAACATCCGATTATGGGTGGCCATTTTGCTCGCCGGCGCCAAATATTGAAGGAAACTCTTGAATCGCATCGTGTGCCGGAAGTGATCCAAGAAGTTTGGCTGCAGCACACTGACGCCCTAAGGCCGCTCATCACTGCCCAAGCCGGCTCGGATTGCGATCCCCTCGCGGCCCGCCAAAGAGTTCACAAGGCACGCTGATCTTTCTTTGAGTGTCTTAGCCTTCTGACTATTTGTGGGGGAGCATGACATTGTGCTAAATTGCCCTCTACGCCGAAGGTAGTCATCAAGGATTCACCTGCGTGAAGTTAGCCGACCTCTATGCCCGACCTGGGTTGACCCTCTCGGTTGAGTTCTTTCCTCCAAAGACAGACAAGGGCGAGGAGAACCTCTTTAACGAAATCGAAATCATCAAGAGGCTAAATCCTGCCTTCTGCTCTGTTACGTACGGGGCGGGCGGAAGCACGCGCGAAAAAACTGTAGAACTGGTCGACCGGATTCATCGCGAATGTCGTCTGGAGGTGATGTGTCATCTTACGGTCGTGGGCCAGTCAAAAGACGAGGCGCGATCGATTCTGAAAAAACTCAAGAATAAGGGAATTGAGAATATTATCGCGCTCGGCGGTGATCCGCCGCAAGGAATGACGGATTGGCAGCCCCATCCCGACGGTTTCCACTATGCAGTGGAGCTGGTTCGAGAAGCGGTGGCGTTGGGCGGGTTCTCCGTCGCGGTGGCCGGCTTTCCCGAAGTCCACCCGCGTGCGGTCAGTCGTGCTTCTGACCTTAACTATGTGAAGGACAAGGTCGATGCCGGTGCGGTCGCAATCATCACCCAGCTATTTTTTGATAACGATGATTACTATCGCTATGTCGACGATCTGAGAAAGCTGGGGATTACGGTTCCGATTGTTCCCGGTGTCCTACCGATTCTTTCCGCGCCCCAGGTGCGTCGGTTCACGTCCCTTTGCTGCGCGAAAATTCCTCCGCAACTGGAACACCAGCTCGCCAGGGTCGAGAACGACGATGATGCGGCGGTCGAGGTGGGCATTGAATACGCCAGCCGTCAATGTGAGGCACTGATCAAATTCGGTGCACCGGGCCTTCACTTCTATTCTTTGAACAAATCTCGTTCTCTGCAGGCCATTTGTAAAAACCTTTGCCTGTAAGCCGCTACAGTCTCACAAAACGCATTGAAATAACGCCCTCGGCAGAGTAAGGTCCTAAGGACGCGAGAAAGATGTCTGACGTTCAAAAGATTCCCACAGAAGATGCCAGCGAACAGGTTGAGGTGCGGCGCCGCAAGCTCGCTAACCTACGAGCGGCGGGCCATCCGGTCTACCCGAACGATTTCAAACCGACGCACACGGCCTCCGAAGTCGTCTCTACGTTCGCCGGCCTAAACGACGAAGCGTTAGCGGCTACGCCGCGCGATATTCATCTCGCCGGCCGGATCATGGGAATCCGCTATTTTGGCAAGGCATCCTTTTTTCATCTCCAGGATCGGCGCGGACGTTTGCAAGTCTATGTGCGAAAGGACCGGCTCGGGGAGGACGGATATGCTTTGTTTCAATCCTTGGACGTTGGCGACATTGTGGGAGTCTGGGGTCATCTGTTTCGCACCAGGACGAAGGAGTTGACGCTCGAAGCGGAGGGAATGCGCTTGCTCAGCAAATGTTTGCGTCCGTTGCCTGAGAAGTGGCACGGCCTGGCCGACATCGAGGCGCGTTATCGTCAGCGCTACCTCGACTTAATGGTCAATCCGGAAGTGCGGGAGGTGTTCGAAAAACGTTCGCGTATTACTCGTCTGTTACGGAGCTTTTTCGAGGAGCGAGATTTCCTTGAGGTTGAGACGCCCATGATGCAGTCGGTTCCCGGGGGTGCGGCGGCGCGCCCGTTTATCACTTATCACAATACGCTCGATATGGAGCTCTATCTCAGAGTGGCGCCGGAACTCTTTTTGAAGCGGCTCCTCGTCGGTGGGTTTGATAAAATTTTCGAGCTCAATCGGAATTTCCGCAACGAAGGTATCTCCGTGCGCCACAATCCGGAATTTACCATGCTTGAGTTTTACCAAGCCTACGCGACATTTGATGATTTGATGCAGCTCACCCAAGAACTCTTTCTCACGATTGCGAAGGAAATCGTCGGGTCGCTTCAGATCTCTTATGGCGGCCATACTATTGATCTAACCCCCCCTTGGCGGAGGCTTACCCTTGGCCAGGCGATCGCTATGCAGTGTGGCGTCGATGAATCGGCGATCGGGACGTTGGCGGGGTTACGAGAATTTGCCAGGACGAAGGATTTGCATGTCGATTTCAGCGCCCCTTACGGTAATCTTCTCGTGGAAGTTTTCGAGGAGGTTGCGGAATCTCAGCTCATTCAGCCCACTTTCATTAGCGGGTACCCTATAGAGGTTTCGCCTTTGGCGAGGAAAAACGATGAGGATCCAAGTCTGGTGGACCGATTCGAGCTTTATATCGGCGGGCGCGAGTTGGCCAATGCATTTTCGGAGCTTAATGACCCAGCAGATCAACGGCGGAGGTTTTTGGAGCAAATGGAAGCTCGCAAGTCGGGCGACGATACCGCCAATCCCATCGACGAGGACTACGTGCGCGCCTTAGAATACGGGATGCCGCCTGCTGCCGGAGAGGGGATAGGTATTGACAGGCTCGTGATGTTCTTTACCGATTCGCAATCTATCAGAGACGTGATTTTGTTTCCCTTATTGCGCCCGCAGCACTAACCCGATTTATTTCCCGAATGCGCTACGAATATTTCATCGGCCTCAGGTACTTGCGGGCCCGCCGTCAAGAAACATTCATTTCCCTGATCACCCTTATTTCAATTCTGGGCGTGATGATTGGCGTGATGACCTTGAATGTCGTCATGGGGGTCATGACCGGTTTTGAGGAAACCCTGAGGGACCGGCTGCTTGGCATCAATGCCCACGTGGCCGTGGTGAAATCCGGCGATCAACTGCGCGATTACCAAAAACTCCTGGATCAGGTTGTCAAAGAAGAGGGGGTCGTCGCGGCGACGCCGACGGTTTATGGTCAAGTGATGCTCACGTCGGGCGCTCGCGTCACCGGGGTCGTTGTGCGGGGAGTGGATCCCGACCGCGTTAACAAGGTCGTCGATATCCAGCGTTACATGAAGGAGGGAAGTGTCGCGGGACTGAAAGCTCAACATCCGTTTCAGATCGAAGGTCGCACAGTTCTTCTCCCCGGGATCCTTGTCGGCGAGCGCCTTGCCAGCCAGCTTGGCGTTTTTGTCGGGAGTCCGGTTCAAGTCGTCTCTCCCTTGGGAAGCCCAACGGCGATTGGTGTGATACCCAAAGTCCGCCGTTTCGTCGTGAGCGGGATCCTGAACACCGGCATGAGTGAGATCGACTCAACCTTGGTGTTCATGGGACTTGCCGACGCGCAAAAATTTTTTGAGCTGGGCGATGGGGTGACCAATATCGAGATTCGAGTCAATAATGTGAATCGATCGAGAGAGATCGCAGAACAAATCCAGCGCCGATTGGGCTTCCCCTATTTTACCGAAGACTGGAGCCGGCTTTGGCCTAACCTTTTTTCCGCGCTGCAGTTGGAAAAAACCGTTTACTTTCTGGTCCTGCTCCTGATGGTCCTGATTGGAGCTTTTAACATCATTTCAACGCTGGTCATGGTCGTCATGGAGAAGAAAAAGGATATTGCCATTCTCCGCTCGATGGGCGCGACGCGCGAAAGCATCCGAAATATTTTCCTGTTTAAAGGTTCCGTCATCGGTATCGTTGGAACAAGTTTAGGGGTTCTCCTGGGACTGGCTGTCTGCGTCTTTCTCGATACGTATGGATTTCAGTTGCCGAAAGACACGTTTCTCATCTCCACGGTGCCGGTGCGAATCTATCTTGGTAATTTCGTCTTGGTCGCGGTCGCTTCGCTGTTTGTCTGTCTCATCGCGAGTCTCTATCCGGCGCGGCAGGCAGCGAAATTGGATCCCGTGGAAATTATCCGATATGAATAGTCTCCTGTCGGTGCGGAAGCTTTACAAATCATTCGTCGAAGGGGAAAGGGAGATTTCGATTTTGCGTGGATTGGACCTCGAACTGAAGGAGCGGGAGCGTTTAGCGGTGGTTGGCGAATCGGGGGTCGGAAAAAGCACGCTGCTTCATTTAGTCGGCACTTTGGACCGTCCGACGAAGGGTGAAATCTTCTATCGCGGCAAGGCGCTGCCGATCGATAACGAGGCTGAGCTCTCTCACTTTCGCAATCGCGAGATCGGGTTTGTTTTTCAGTTCCACTATCTACTGCCGGATTTTTCCGCTCTGGAAAACGTCATGTTGCCTGCCCTGATCCAGCGTATGGACTTGACGCGGGCTAAACTCGAGGCGGAACAACTGCTCGAACAGGTGGGTCTCAAGGACCGCATGAGTCACCGGCCCGGTAAACTATCGGGCGGTGAACAGCAGCGGGTGGCAGTGGCGCGTTCGGTGATACTTCAGCCTAAGCTCATCCTGGCGGACGAGCCTACCGGTTCTTTGGATCTGCACATTGGTGAAGAAGTGCAGAATCTGCTCTTTCGGCTAAATGAAGAGAAGGGCATCGCGTTGATTGTTGCGACTCACAATCGCCTATTCGCCGAAAGAATCGGGCGACAACTCCAGCTTCGAGAGGGGCAGCTCTTCCCGCTGTGAACGGCCTCTCCTAATTGGCTTTGCGCGTCATGTCCCCTAAGGTGGCGAGATGAAGGTACCTAAACGGCGCCGCCCCGACGATCGGAGATGCGTATGCGCCGTAATTTGGGGTTTACAAAAGTGGTTGACTTTGCTACAAATTCGAAAACTAAGGACCACGGAAGCCGGTAACCGATAACCGACCAGCAATGAAGCGAAGATCCCTTTATCTCTGGCTTGTCATTCTTGTTTCTTTGCCGGTTACTACTTTTGTAGCCGACTCGCTTTTCCGCACCGGGCACGCTCAAGAAAAAGTCACACTCAAAGAAATTAAAATCGCTGGCAACGTAAGAGTCGAAGAGGACGGTATCCGTCTGCACCTTAAGAGCCGTGCGGGTGGCCTTTTTGAGTCCGCCACTGTTGATCAGGACGTCAAATCGATTTTTCGCATGGGGTTCTTCGATGATGTCCGAGCGGAACTCTCCCCGGACGCAGTTTTGACTTACGTTGTCAAAGAAAAGCCCTATGTCAAAGAGGTGAAGATTCAGGGCAACTCCCAAGTGGCGCGGGACAAGATCGAAACGGCACTGGGTGTCTCTGCTCGCACTATTCTAGATCGCGGGAAAGTTGCGCAAGGAGTCGAAAAAGTCCGAAAGCTGTATGGTGAGCAGGGCTACGTTAACGCCCAGGTTGAATCCGCAGTTTCTGTCGAACCGAACAATCAGGCGGTCGTGGCGCTTGATATAAATGAAGGATCGCGGCTTCTGATTAAAAAGGTAACCTTTCAAGGCAACAACGCTTTTAGCGATAGCGAACTTGCCGGGTTGATGGCCACGAAGGAAGAATGGATCTTTTCCTTTTTAACGAAACGCGGAGTGCTGGATCGGGACATTCTAACAAACGATGTTTCTGTTTTGTCGAATCACTACTACGACCATGGCTATATCGACCTGAAGATCAATGAGCCGATTGTTCTGAGAGGCAGGGATGGTCTGGAGGTTGTCATCCGTGTTGACGAAGGTCAGCAGTACCGGGTGGGTAAGGTCGAAATCGGCGGCGAGCTATTGCAAGACGGGCAGCAGATGTTGAAGCAGGTTAAGCTCACAACCGGCCAAATCTTCCGAGGCAGCCGGTTGAGGGAAGATATCACCCACCTGAGCGATATGTATACGAATAAGGGTTTCGCCTTTGTTCAGGTGGAGCCCGTCACTCAAATCAATTCGCAGGAAAAGAGAGTGGACGTGGCCCTGGTAATTCAAAAAGGGCCTCCTGTCTATTTTAATCGTGTATTGGTCGCTGGAAATACTAAAACTCGTGATAACGTCGTGCGACGAGAGCTGCTGGCGAACGAGCAGGAGCTCTATTCGGGTACTAAAATAACTCAGAGCCGAAATGCCTTGCAACGAACGGGATATTTCGAAGATGTACAACTTACGACCAAGAAGACCGATCAGCCCGATACCGTAGATCTGCTGGTGGATGTTAAGGAAGGCCCCACTGGAAATTTTACTTTGGGTGCTGGCTACAGTAGTGGCGACGGATTCATATTCAATGCTGGCATCGCTGAGAAAAACCTCTTCGGCCGTGGACAGGGAGTTAATGGAAATTTTGCCATTGGCTCAAGCCGCCAAGACTTTATC
>DASQUN010000497.1:0-14542 GCA_035641275.1 Candidatus Udaeobacter sp.
GGCCCCTCCGCCAGAAGTAAAAAAAGAGGCAAAAAAAGAAAAGGTCGAGAAGCCGGAGAAGGTCGAAAAAGCCAAAGCGGTGGAAAAATCGGTGGTTATACCAGAAAAGGTTCCCTCGAAGGATGTGACTAAAAAAGAGCCGTCGAAGAAAGAGATTGTGACTGAAGCAAAGAGCGAGGCGAAGTCAGATGAAGGCTCGTTAGATAGCGTTCGCGAAAGATTGATCCAGTCCGCAATGGAGCGCGTGAAAAATCGCGCCGAAAACACTCAAAAGACGTCTAAAGGGGATGTGATCAGCGCTGGGCCGGGCGAAGGCGACGGTGCGGCCGCCTTGGGGCCGGGTGGTCGAGGTGGGGGGGTCGTAAAAGGGATGGACTATGTCATCTATCAAAACCGATTGCTCAGCACGATCAAGGAAAATTGGGCATGGGTGGGAGGTCAAAGGAGCAATCTGCGAATTATCGTTCATTTCAATATAAAGGAGAACGGAGAAATCATCGGATTGAAGGTCGTGCAGCCCTCCGGAGATTTGTCCTACGATGAATCGGTTGTCCGGGCCGTAAAAAAGTCTAGCCCCTTGCCACCACCACCGGAAAGCGTTCGTAAGGATTTTTCGGAAGTAGAATTGACATTCCGACCAAGAGACCTGGGAGCTTAGTGAAGTGATCGTCAAAGTCTTTGCAATCCTGTTGTTAATGCTCGTTCACCCTTGGCCTGTGACTGCGGGCCAGTTTGTCGGGGAAATCGTGGGTCAGGGAGGACAAAAGTTTCCCATTGCGGTCTCACCGCTCAAGAATTCGGGAACGGGGCCGGATACCGGCAAACTCTCAGAGGGCATTGCTGACTCGATGGTTCATGATCTCGATCTCTCCGGATGGTTCAGAGTGTTGGATCGTTCAGCCTATATCGAAAACCCGCAGCAGACCGGTATTACGCTAGGGACTTTCGACTTCAAAGACTGGTCCACGATCGGTGCGGAAGGTTTGGTTAAGGGTGGCTTCTCCGTCCAAGGAGAAGAAGTTACGGTGGAACTGCGGCTTTTCGACGTCTACCAAAACAAGGAAAGAATCGGCAAACGTTACGTCGGCCGGGTAAAGGATTACCGCCGTATCGCGCACAAATTCGTCGATGAGATCATCAATCAGTTTACCGGTACGCCGGGCATTTTTAACACAAGAATCGCCTATGTATCGACCAGCGGCGGTCGTTTCAAAGAGATTCACGTCTCGCATTTGGATGGTAGCGAAAAGTTTCAGGTTACCAATAATCGTACGATCAACCTTTCCCCATCATGGACCCCGGACGGCCGATCAGTGCTTTATTCGTCGTTTAAGGAGCGGAATCAAACTTTATATCTGTTTGAGCTTTATAGCGGCAAAGAGATTGGATTTTCGCCGCGGGCCGGACGATATCTCGGCGGCAAAGTGTCGCCCGATGGACAATTCGTCGTAGCGACTTTCGAGACTGCAGGCAACACCAACCTGTTCTTGTTGGACCGCAGCGGCAATGTCGTGCGCCGGCTCACGGACGATCCCGGAATCGAAGTTTCGCCGTCATGGTCTCCGGACGGTCGGCAGATCGTATTCGTCTCCGACCGAAGCGGCTCACCTCAGCTCTATATTTTGGATATTGCAAGCGGCAAAACGCGGCGACTAACGTACAGTGGCAGCTACAATACCTCGCCCGATTGGTCGCCGAAAGGGGATAAGATCGTGTATACCGGAAGAGTGGGAGGGCGGTTCGCAGTCTTTACGATCGGCGCCGATGGTGGAGAGCCGCGAAAACTGACCGCGGAGTCTTCCGATAGCGAAGACCCGACTTGGGCCCCCGACGGGAGGTTTATCGCATTCTCTTCAAATCGTGCCGGCAGATATCATTTGTACGTGATGCAGGCTACGGGAGATAACCAACGTCGATTGACAGGTTCGGGGGGAGATGATACAAAACCGACCTGGTCCCCTCGGTTAGATTAATTCTTCAATTTCATTTCAAAGTTATTTGAATTACTAGGAATACCAAGGGAGGGAGTAACGATGGCTAATTTTAGAATGGCGTGCTACTCAGTAATCGCCGTTACCATTCTAGCGTTGGGTGGGTGTGCTCCGTCGACCGCGACGAAACCGACCCCTCCTTCGGCATCTGACTCAGGGGCGCAGACGGGGGGGCAACGGCCAGGTGAAGGAGGACGAGGGGGAACCGGCGAGTCGGCGACCTCGCCCGGATCACTCGATGCTCTTCGTAAGGGGGATAGTTCAGCGACCGCAGGCGCGGGACCGCTTAAAGACGTCTTCTTTGAATTCGATCGCTATGACTTGAAAGCTGATGCTCGGGATACGCTCAAAACAAATGCCGACTGGCTGAAGCGTAATCCAGCTGCCAGAATCGAGATCGAAGGCCATTGCGATGAGCGCGGAACTAACGAATATAATTTAGCCTTAGGCGCAAAGAGGGCCCAAGCCGCCAAAGATTACCTGGTAACGCTTGGAATTACGTCAGAGCGCCTCTCGACTATCAGTTATGGCGAAGAGATTTCAGTTTGCAAAGAACAAACCGACAGTTGTTGGCAACAAAATCGCAGGGCGCGCTTCGTCGTTATCCCTAGCCGCCCGGCGTCATGAGCAACCGTCCGGTTCTGTCGGTGATCTAGCGGGCCGGAGCCATTCTTGACATGAACAGACACGCTCCCTGGCTAATGTGTGGCATCTTTGTTTGGCTTGTAGCGTGCGTACAGCCACAACAGATAGAGCTCATCGAGCGCGAGCAGCGGCGTTTGCGTGGCGATAGCGCCAATATCCGCTCAGAGTTGGAATCCATTCGTTCGAATCTTGCTGACACTCGCGCCAACGTCCAACAGATGCAACGAGACTTCAACGCCCTGAAGGAGAGAATTGAAGAAACCCGGTACCAAGTGGGACGTCAAATCGGTCAATCCAGTCGCGAAGGGGACCAACGAGTTAAAGATCTGGAAACCCGCGTTGCGAAACTGGACGAATCCGTCAGGACTCAAGAAACTTTACTAAAGTCCCGTGAGGAGGAGTTAAAGCAGCTTCGGGAGGCGCTACAAACCGCTCAGAAGGCGGCATCAGAGCCACCGCCCGCTAGTGGCATGTCCGATGTGGCCGCCGGAGAAACCGAATCGATCAAGAGGGACTACGAAGCTGCGTGGCGGTTGTTGGACAGGAAAGACTACAAGGCCGCGATTGGGCGTTTCAAGGACTTTCTCAAAAAATATCCGAAGAGTAATCTAGCGGATAACGCTCAGTATTGGATCGGCGAAAGTCACTATGCCCTGAGGGAGTTCGATCAGGCGATTATCGAATTTGACGCGGTGCGCAGGAAATACCCCCAGGGAGAAAAGGTCCCGGCAGCGTTGCTGAAGCAAGGTTTCGCGTTTGCGGAGTTGGGCGAAAAGGTAAACGCCCGTCTGGTCCTGCAAGAGCTGGTCGAAAAACATCCCGAATCTGCTGAGGCAGCAAAGGCGAAACTCCGAATCAAAGCGCTCGAATCGTAACCAGCAATCGAGCTGCGCCGATAGGTTCTAAATCATTCCCGTTGATATTGGGTTTTTCGGTAACGGCAAACCGCCGGGGGCCGTTGCGCGAGACAAGAGCAGGACATGAAGATTTTTCGTCATATCGAAGATCGCGCACTGTCGCCGTGGGAATCCGTTGCGACTTTGGGGAATTTTGACGGTATTCATCTAGGTCACCAAGCCCTAGTGCGAAACGCCGTCGCGGACGCAGGACGCCTCGGAATTCCATCGGTCGTCTTGACGTTTGAGCCCCATCCACTGAAGATTCTCGCACCCGAGCGCGCTCCTAATTTGATTTTGGCGCACAAAGACAAGATGCAACTGTTGCAATCCTTCGGCGTCGACATCGTTGTTGTGCAGAACTTTGACCTTTCATTTGCTAGCCTGGAGGCGAAGGAGTTTGTGCGCAGGTTTTTGGTCGATCGGCTTAAGATCAAAAAAGTTTGGGTCGGTCAGGATTTGAGGTTTGGCCAGAGACGAAAAGGCGATGTGAATGATCTGACTCGCTGGGGTAAGGAACTTGGATTTGAAGTGGGTGTCGTGCCACCCGTAATGGTCAAGGGGATTAGAGTCAGCAGTTCAGGGATCCGCCAACTTTTGGCCGAAGGTCGGGTCGAGGAAGTGAAAGCGATGTTGGGGCGCTATCATTTCGTCTCCGGTCGGGTAGTGAGTGGCCGTCGGAGAGGCCAAGATTTAGGATTCCCGACAGCCAACATTTCCAGCCGCACGGAGGTTCTACCTTTGGATGGGATCTATGCCACGCTGTTTCAGGTCCGAGGACAAAAGCTTTTGAGCGTCAGTAGTATCGGCATCAATCCTACCTTCGGAAATGGTCCTCGAACTTTGGAAAGTTTTATCTTGGATTTCAACGGCGACGTTTACGGCGAGTCGGTAAAACTATTCTTTCTGAAGCGACTTCGCGAAGAGATAAGGTTCGCGTCTGTCGAACAATTGATTGAGCAGATGCGTGTCGATGTGACACACGCGCGCGCTGCCTTCGATGACTTGGGCATTAGACATGAGGCGGGTGAGCGGGGGTGAAGTCCCGATGCCCCTTCAACGGTTGCTCATCGAAAGGGAAGCAGCGGGGATGCGCTTAGATCAATTCCTAGCCCGCCACGTGACTGCGACGGCCGATCCTAGCGGCCTCAGCCGCTCTGGAATACAGAGGCTGATCGTTGGGGGACAAGTGACGCTCAATGGTCAAAGGGCCAAGTCCAGTGCTCGACTCAAGGTCAACGATCTCGTCCAGATCGAAAACATCCCGCCACGGGAAATTCCGCTACAGCCCGAACCCCTTCCGCTCGAAATTCTCTATGAAGACAAGGACTGCCTTGTCATTAACAAGGCTGCCGGGTTGGTGGTGCACCCGGCCGCTGGACGAACGAAAGGTACGCTTGTCAATGCGCTTTTGCATCATTGCCCGGATCTCCAAGCCATCGGCGGAGAGCGGCGACCAGGGATCGTTCATCGATTGGACAAAGATACTTCCGGGGCGATGATCGTTGCCAAGAACACTCTGGCTTTTCATGGGCTCGCACGGCAGTTTAGCGAGCGGAGCGTGAACAAGGAGTATCTCGGATTAGTCTGGGGGAAACTGGAGCCGGAACAAGGGTTGATTGACCGTCCCGTCGGCCGACATCGTTCGGACCGCAAAAGAATGTCAAGTGTTCACTTTCTCAGGAAGACACGGATGGCCCTCACAGAGTGGGCGGTCGAGACATATTTTTCCGTAGGCGACGAGGGTTACGGCTCCCGTTGGTTGACTTGGGTAAGACTCAAACCTCGAACCGGGAGAACCCATCAGATCCGGGTTCATCTGGCGGATCTGAAGTATCCGTTGGTCGGAGATAAGCTTTACGGCCGGTCGAGGAAGTATCAATCGAGCGCCGACGTCTTTCCGCGGCAGGCGCTACACGCTGAAAGACTCGCGATTGACCATCCGCGTACCGGTCAACGCATGAACTTTTTTGCACCGCTGCCTGATGATCTCCAAGAGCTTTTGGCTGACCTGCACGGGCAATGTATCGCTGTTGAAACGTTGCGCGGTAATAAAAGGGGTTGACAAGGAATCACGTTTTACATAATATAACTCAAAAGAAATCAATTCAGCGATCTCTTTGAGTCAATCCCCACACTAACAAGAAAATCGTTCAGCATTATCCGTTCTGAATTTGATTTGGTTTTTAGAAGAAACACTTGCGCTTGCGTCTTCATACCTGTCGCACCGAGATAGTTATCCGGAATTTCGCCCGACGTCCGATTCCTTCCATTGCTCCTGGGCGTTGAGCGGCTCCGAATTGGCGTTGTCGGTTTCGCAGAAGCAATTCGTAACTGCGCAATTCGTTACGTGAGTCCCCAGGCGATGAAAGGAGAAACATAGTTTATGGTCCGTGGAAGAACTCGAGCGGCTGAGCCGGAACTTATCGAAGACAACGGATTAAATCTGAAGGCTTTGAAGGAAAAGAAGATCAGCGATCTGGCGTTGATCGGCAAAAACTTCAATATCGAGGGAGCTGCCAATATGCGTAAGCAGGAGCTGATCTTTGCGATCCTGCAAGCGCAAACTGAGCAGAACGGGCACATCTATGGCGAAGGTGTCTTGGAGACGCTTCCAGACGGTTTCGGCTTTCTTCGTGCGCCTGATTACAATTACCTTCCGGGGCCAGACGATATTTACGTTTCGCCGAGCCAGATTCGCCGTTTTAGCCTTCGGACAGGCGACATTATCTCCGGGCACATTCGACCACCCAAAGAGGGGGAGCGCTACTTTGCCCTGTTAAAAGTCGAATCGATTAACTATGAGGATCCGGAAAGAGCAAGAGAGAAGATCCTCTTTGATAACCTTACGCCTCTTTATCCTAACGAACGGCTACGTCTCGAATACCAGCCGGAAGATTACACCACGCGCATTGTCGATTTGTTGACTCCGGTCGGAAAAGGCCAGCGGGGTCTAATCGTGGCGGCCCCCCGGACAGGAAAGACGATGATGCTGCAGCACATCGCCAAGGCCATTGCCCATAATCATAAAGAAGTGATTCTGATAGTTTTGTTGATCGATGAACGACCTGAAGAAGTAACGGATATGCAGCGCTCAGTGGATGGCGAGGTGATCAGTTCAACGTTTGATGAACCGGCAACGCGGCACGTTCAAGTCGCTGAAATGGTCATCGAGAAGGCTAAGCGTCTGGTCGAACATGGAAAAGATGTCGTTATTCTTCTGGACAGCATCACGCGCCTGGCTCGCGCTTACAATACGGTAGTTCCGCCTAGCGGAAAGATTCTCTCCGGTGGCGTGGACTCCAACGCGCTTCATAAGCCCAAGAAATTTTTCGGCGCCGCCAGGAATATCGAGGACGGCGGAAGCCTGACGATTATTGCTACGGCTCTCATCGATACCGGCAGCCGAATGGATGAAGTTATTTTCGAGGAGTTCAAAGGCACGGGGAACATGGAGGTCCATTTAGACCGACGGCTCATGGATAAGAGGGTCTTTCCGGCCATTGACATTAACAAATCGGGAACCCGAAAAGAGGAGTTGCTGATAGCGAAAGAAGACCTCAACCGCATCTGGATCCTGCGCAAGGTTCTGTCTCAGCTTAGCGTGGTGGAAGCCATGGAATTCTTGCTCGATAAGATGCACGGCACCAAGAATAACAAAGAATTTCTGGAATCCATGAGCCAGTAGCTTTCCCTCGTTCTCCCGTTCACCTTGCGTAGCAGGCTGATCTTTGTTAAAAGCGCAAGGTATCGAATGAATGTCAAAATTTCGGCAGTTCTTGAGCTTTCGGCTGTCGGCTGTACCGGCCGCAACCGTTAGCCGTTTTAATTGTCATTTCACACCTTCTCGGATCCCGAACATGGTGCCTTCACAGGTCGGTGAGGGAGATGAAGAGAGGGGAGGACCCAACCAAAGGAGAAAGTATTTATGAGCGACATTTCCATGAAACAACTATTGGAAGCGGGCGTCCATTTTGGGCATCAAACCAGCCGTTGGAACCCGAAGATGAAGCCCTACATCTTCGGTGCTCGTAACGGCATTCATATCATCGATTTGCAGCAAACCGTGACCATGTTCAAAGAGCTGGAGGGCGTCGTCCGCAGCCTGGCGGCATCTGGGGGGCATGTTCTCTTCGTTGGTACCAAAAAGCAGGCGCAGGAAGCTATCAAGGAAGAGGCCGAGCGCTGTGGCATGTTCTACGTGCATAATCGATGGCTGGGCGGAACTCTCACGAACTTTTCGACCATTCGCCAAAGCATTGAACGCCTCAGGAAGCTTGAGGAGATGGAAAACGATCCGAAGATCATCGAAGCTCTCACAAAAAAGGAGATGCTTGGGCTTAGACGAGAAAAAGAAAAACTGGAACAGTCCCTGGGCGGGATCAAGGGGATGAAAAAACTCCCGGATGCCATTTTCGTCGTTGATCCTAAACAAGAGGAAATCGCGGTCAAAGAGGCGCGAAAGCTGGGTGTACCGGTCATCGCCGTCGTTGACACGAACTGCGATCCTGACATGGTGGACTACAAAGTCCCGGGCAATGACGACGCCATCCGAGCCATTCGGCTGTTCTGTGCCGCCGTTGCGGAGGCGATTATCGAAGGAAGAGCCCTATACGAGCAGTCCTTGGTGAAAGACAGAGATGCCGACAAGACGACCGCTGAGGGGTCCACTGAAGGGGTTTCAACCGCGGCAGAAACATTGGCGGCCGGAGGAGTGTAGGGCCGATGGAAGTGAATGCCATTGTCGTTAAAGAATTACGCGAAAGAACCGGCGCGGGTATTATGGATTGCAAGAAAGCCCTCGCTGAAACCGGAGGAGATCTCGAAACAGCGGCAGACTACCTGCGGCAGAAGGGGTTGGCCGCAGCGGCCAAAAAGGCAGACCGGGTGGCGGCCGACGGCGCCGTGGGGGCTTATGTCCATCCAGGCGGAAGGATCGGCGTGCTTGTGGAGGTCAACTGTGAGACTGACTTCGTTGCCCGGACCAGTGAATTTCAGACCTTGCTGAAAGATATCGCGATGCAGATTGCCGCCGCCAATCCGCGCTATGTTCGGAAAGAGGATGTCGCCCCCGAGGAGCTTAAAAAGGAACGGGAAATTTATCGGCGTCAAGCTTTAGAGTCGGGCAAGCCCGAAAAGGTGGTCGACAAGATCGTGGAAGGAAAAATGGCGCGCTTCTATTCCGAGGTTTGTCTTTTGGAGCAAGCCTTTATCAAAGATCCCGATAAAAAGGTTTCCGATATCGTCAATGACGCCGGTTTTCGCCTCAAGGAAAATATTCAGGTGAGACGATTTGCTCGTTACCACCTCGGCGAAGGGGTCAAAAAATCCTGAGTGGCCCAGCTCAGTGCACTCGATGGACAACGGGACGCTTAAGTACAAACGCATCATTTTAAAGGTGACTGGAGAGGTTTTTGCCGGCCCGCAGCAATTCGGCATTGATGGTAAAACGGTCAAAGCTTTTGCGCAGGAAATCAAAGAGGTCAAGGAATTAGGCTGCGAGCTTGCCTTGGTCGTCGGCGGCGGCAACATTTTTCGGGGGTCCTTGGCCAGTGAGATTGGCATGGATCGCGCCGGCGCGGATACCATGGGGATGTTGGCCACCGTCATTAATAGCTTGGCGTTACAGGATGCGCTTGAGAAATTAGGTGTGTCGACTCGGGTCTTGTCGGCGATCGAAATGCGTCAGGTTGCCGAGCCCTATATCCGAAGACGCGCAACTCGTCATCTCGAAAAGGGTCGGGTTGTGATCTTCGCCGGTGGAACGGGGAATCCTTATTTTACGACCGATACCACGGCTAGCCTACGGGCCATGGAGGTGGGCGCCGAAGTTATTCTCAAGGCCACGAAAGTCGAAGGCGTCTATGATGCCGATCCGTTCAAAAACGAGGGAGCACAAAAATTCCAAGAGTTGACTTACATCGAAGTCCTGAACCGCGAACTCAAAGTCATGGATTCTACCGCCATTTCGCTCTGCATGGACAATCAATTGCCCATCATCGTCTTCAATATTATGGAAAAGGGCAATATCAAGAGGGTCGTCTCGGGTGAACCGATTGGGACTCTGGTCAGCGGAGGGAAACGATGAACGAAAATATTTTCGCTCAGCTACAAAAGGAGATGGACCATTCCGTTGGCGCCCTACGTAAGGAGTTGGCCAAATTGCGGACGGGTCGGGCTTCCACCGCGCTTCTGGAGCATATCGTCGTCGAGTACTACGGGGCAAATACGCCTTTGAATCAGTTGGCGACTCTAAGCGTGCCGGAACCGCGTCTGTTGGTCGTGCAGCCCTTTGATCGCAGTGTCATGGGAGATATCGAGAAGGCGATTCTCAAGTCGGACCTCGGCTTGGTACCGAACAATGACGGAAAAATCATTCGTGTTCCGATTCCACAGCTGACCGAGGAAAGACGTAAGGAACTGGTGAAGCACGTCAAGAGAATAGCTGAAGAGTTTCGTGTCTCGGTTCGTAATCATCGCCGCGTCGCCATCGAGCAGCTTAAAGAGGCGGAAAGGAAAAAAGAAGCCACCGCGGATGATTTCAAGCATGGCCAGGACCGAGTGCAAAAGGTAACCGACGACTTTATCGCTCGAATCGAAAAAATCGTCAAATCCAAAGAAGAAGAGATCATGGAGGTTTAGCGCTGATCTCTTTTCTTGCCTCTGCAACGTCTCTTAACGACGTTGCACCCCAGAATCCTCGCCCTTAAGCTGTGTGGCTCTCACTCATGCGACGTGAACATCCACGTAGCCATGGATCTTGATGGTCTAGACAAGAATCGCTTGCCCCGCCATGTCGCCATCATTATGGATGGCAACGGGCGCTGGGCTACGCAAAGAGGCAAGAGTCGTATCGAAGGTCACCGCCGTGGCAAGACCTCGGTCCGAGTGATCGTGGAGTTCAGCCGCAAGATTGGAGTTCGCTTTTTGTCGCTTTACGCTTTCTCCACGGAAAATTGGCTCCGTCCTCACGATGAAGTCCATGCGCTGATGGGATTGCTAGAACATTATCTGATTGCGGAGCAACCCAAGATGATGCGTTACGGGATACGTCTGCTGGCAATCGGAGACCACGACCGCTTGCCGCCCAGGGTTCGGCGCACGCTGGAACGTATGATACAATTAACCCGAAACAACGAGCGCATGACGGTCGTCCTCGCGTTGAGCTACAGTGGCAGGGACGAGATTGTGCGAATGACGCAAAAGATTGCAGGTGACGTGCGCGACGGGAAGTGCGCTCCGGCGGAGATCAACGAACAGTTGATTGCAGCCCATATGGACACGGCGGAAGTTCCGGACCCGGATTTATTGATCCGCACGAGCGGCGAAATGCGCATCAGCAACTTTTATCTTTGGCAGATCGCTTATAGTGAGCTTTATGTTACACCGACGCTTTGGCCCGATTTTCGGGAAAAAGAGTATCTGCAGGCTCTCATCGAATATCAGCGCCGGCGCAGGAGGTTCGGCAGAACGGACGAACAATTGCTAGATTCAACGCCGTCGTCGGTGGAGGTCGGTGGAAGCAAACCTTAGGCCGAGGTTGATCACTGCCATTATCGGCATCCCCCTGCTGATTTTCGTTGTTGGTTGGGGACATCCGTGGCTGTTCTCCGCGGTCTTTTTTCTCATTTGCCTCATCGCTCTGGGCGAATATTTTGCGATGGTATTTCCCGACCGCAGGAGAGAGCAACTCCTCGGCGTCGCTTTCGGAAGCGCCTTGTCTCTCTTGTTTATCATTCCTGACGTTTCGGAGGCGGAGGTCGGGTTTGGCCTCTGGGTGGTGATGTGCTCGTCTTTTTATGTTTTTATGACGGGTAGACTGGAGGACAAGCTCGCTCGTTTGGCCTGGACGCTACTGGGCGGGATTTATCTCGGTTACCTGCTCCCTCACTGGGTTTTGTTATTTCGTTTACCCCAAGGGCGGGGCTGGGTGTTCCTTGTGCTTTCAGTCATCATGGTCGGCGATACGACCGCCTATTTTGTCGGTCAGTTCTTTGGCAAGAAAAAGCTCGCTCCTGAAATTAGTCCGGGCAAAACTCTGGAGGGGGCATTGGGATATGTTGCGGGGAGTGTTTTGACAGGATGCATAGCAGCCAGTGTTTGGATGGAACATTTGTCTTCGCCCGAGGCAGTGGTGCTGTCGGCCGTACTCAGCATTTTTGGACAGATCGGCGACCTGTTCGAATCTTGGATCAAGCGGGTCTTTGCGGTGAAAGACTCGAGTTCGCTGCTTCCGGGCCACGGCGGCTTGCTCGATCGCCTGGACAGTCTGATTTTTCCCGCGGTGTTTACGACGGCTTATGTAAGAGTGTTTCACTCATGAGATCCATCGCGCTGCTCGGATCGACCGGTTCCATAGGGATAAGCACGCTGGATGTCGTGCGTCAGTTTCCGGACCGTTTCAAGATCCAAGGGATGGTTGCGGGACGGAATTTGAAGCGTCTGGCCGTGCAAGTCAACGAGTTTTCACCGAAGTGTGTTGCGATCAAGAATGAGGAAGATGTCCCCGTCTTGCGGAAGTTGCTCGGCAACCGCCGGGTGGAAATTTTCTGGGGCCAAGAGGGGGCGACGACCGTTGCGACCGCGAGTGGGGTTGACGTGGTGCTGGCCGGCATCGTTGGAGGCGCTGGCCTGGTGCCGACGCTCATGGGGCTGCAGGCAGGCAAAGACATTGCCTTGGCGAACAAAGAAGCCCTGGTCATGGCTGGCGAAATTTTTGTCAGTGCGGCGAAGCAGAAGGGAATTCGCCTTATTCCAGTAGACAGCGAACACAGCGCGATTTTTCAGTGTCTGCAGGGTAATCGAGCAGACGACGTAGACAAAGTCATCCTTACGGCCTCGGGTGGTCCCTTTTTACGCACCCCAATCAAGCGACTCCATAAAGTGCGAGTCGAGCAAGCTCTCAATCATCCAAACTGGAAAATGGGACCCAAAATCACCATCGACTCAGCGACGATGATGAACAAGGGTTTGGAAGTGGTAGAGGCGCGGTGGGAGTTCGATATCGGTGCCGACCGCATCGAGGTTCTCATACACCCGCAGAGTGTCGTGCACTCCATGGTCAGGTACCGGGACGGCTCTATCATCGCCCAACTCGGGATACCCGATATGCGTATACCGATCGCATACGCGCTGGCTTTTCCCCACAGGCTAAAGGGAAATTGGAAAACTCTCGAACTCGCTCGGCAGCGGGAGTTAAACTTTCTCCCTGTGGAAAAAAGAAGATATCCTGCGTTGAGCTTGGCCTACGAAGCTTTGCGCGAAGGCGGCACCATGCCCGCGGTTCTAAATGCCGCCAACGAAGTTGCGGTGGCCGCTTTTTTGGAAGAGCAAATCGGCTTTCGCGACATTCACCGCTTGATCGGTAAGACCATGCAGGCGCACGCATGCAGGCACGCCAACGATGTTGACGAAATCCTGGAAGTGGACCGGTGGGCGAGGGAGAAGGCGTCGTCGCTTATTCAGTAATTCAATCATTGCCGAAGGAGAGAACGGATGGAAAATATAATCTACTCGGTCGGTGCAGCTCTGGTCGGACTAGGGGTGCTGATCGTATTTCACGAATTCGGCCACTTTTTGTTGGCCAAATTATCTGGCGTTGGAGTGTTGACTTTTTCCGTCGGCTTTGGGCCGAAGCTTTGGGTCAAAAAGAAAGGGGAAACAGAATATGCGCTGAGCGCGTTCCCACTCGGCGGTTATGTCAAAATGGTCGGAGAAGACCCGGAGGAGGAAGTGCAACAGTCGGATATCGAGCGTTCCTTCGCTCACAAGGGCCTGCTTACTAGAATCGCCATCGTCGCTGCCGGGCCGGGATTCAATCTGTTGCTGGCCATAATTCTTCTGATGGTCGTTTTTCTTTTCTATGGCGTTCCTGTGTTGTCGACGCAAGTCGGAGGCGTAGAACCGGGATCCCCTGCTGCTCGCGCTGGAATTCGGAAAGGCGACGTCATCGTATCGCTGAATGACCAAGCCGTCAGAGAATGGGACGAGCTATCGAGAGGAATCAAGGAGAGCCAAGGAAAGCCGCTAAGCGTTCGGATTCGCAGGGACTCCGAGGACGTGACCGTGACGGTGGAGCCGGCAAAAAAAGAGGGGCGAAACATCTTCGGAGAAACAAGAGATGAATGGGTGATTGGTATCGGCAGCCAGGTCTCCATCGAAAAGGGCAATCCGGGGCTAGCCATCGTCAGAGCTTTTCAGCAAACCTATGATTACTCGAAACTTACACTGCTCGCGCTTTACAAGATGATCAAGGGAGATGTTTCTCCCCGGAATCTCGGTGGTCCCATTTTGATCGCACAGATGGCAGGCCAACAAGCACAGGAGGGATTAGGTAGCTTTCTGGCATTCATCGCCGTCTTGAGTATTAATCTAGGAGTGCTCAACCTCTTGCCGATCCCGGTGCTCGACGGCGGGCATTTGCTTTTCTTCTTAGTCGAGTCGGTGATCGGCCGGCCGGTCGCTGTCAAACATCGTGAAATGGCTCAACAGGTGGGCATCTTTCTTTTGATGCTCCTCATGATTTACGCCTTCTACAACGACATTGCCAGGTTCTTTGAGAAACAGGTCGGTGGATGAGGATCATTGGGATTGACACGTCTATCACGACCGCGAGTGTCGCGCTGACCGAGAATGGCCAACTCATCGCCGAAGAGATTCACTCCACGCGTGGATCGGCCACTCATCCACAGGCCATTCATTTAAAGGCCAATCATGCAGAGGTCATCCTACCTTTGATCGCCGCCCTTTTGCGGAAGTCAGCGACCTCGTTGCGGGATGTGTCTGCTTTCGCCGTCTCCATCGGGCCCGGCTCTTTTACCGGCATTCGCATCGGCTTGAGTACGGTCAAGGGACTGGCCTATGGCTTGGGAATTCCCGTTGTGGGAATCTCGACCCTGTTTGCCAATGCCGCGCGGGTGGACGACTTCGAAGGGCCTGTTTGTTCGTTTTTGGATGCACGCAGGAACGAAGTCTATGCTGCGCTATTTCGCCGAAGCGGCAAGGGGCTCA
>DASQUN010000498.1:0-3682 GCA_035641275.1 Candidatus Udaeobacter sp.
CTCGCTACGTACCGGGCGGCGGCATCCTGCGGGACCGTCCTCGCGGTTAGCGCCAATGCAAATACTTCCTTTGAAGAATTAGCCAAGGCCGCCAGGGGCCACCTCTGGCTCCAGTTGTACCCGTTCCGCGATCGCGAGTTGACCAAGAGCTGGCTCAGCCGCGCCGAGGAAGCGGGCTATGAGGCTATCTGTATTACTTTGGATTCCCAGTGGCGGCCCAAGCGCGAGCGCAACATTCGCAACAACTATAGAAGAAGCCGGGGCCCCAACTACCCGAAAGCGGACACGGCCGAGGCTCCGCGGCCGGGAAGCAGCCGGCGGTCCGGAGAGGCAGCAGATCCTGCGGCCACTTGGAAGGACTTGGAGTGGATCAAATCGGCAACCGATCTTCCCGTCATCGCCAAAGGAATCATGACGGGCGAGGACGTCGAGTTCTGCGCGCAAGTTGGCGCCGACGCTCTGATCGTCTCCAACCACGGCGGCCGGCACCTGGATAATACCTTGGCGACGATCGAGGTCCTTTCCGAGGCCGTGGCTGCGGCTAAGGGCCGCATCGAGGTTCTGCTTGATGGCGGCATTCGACGGGGAGCCGACGTTGTGAAAGCTCTGGCACTAGGGGCCAAAGCCGTTTTCATCGGCCGGCCGCTCTTTTGGGGTCTCGCGGTGGACGGCGAAGCAGGAGTCGTGCGTGTGTTGGAGATTCTCCGCGAGGAGATCGAGATCACCATGGCCAAGTGCGGCAGACCCACGGTTGCGAGCATCGACTCCAACGTAGTGATCAAGGCGCCACAGTTGTGAGAAGCCGTGTTCGTCGCTCTGAAACGTGATCAATACATTTACAGGTCCAACGCAAAAGTAAAAATGAAAAACAATCACTTCTTCGTTCGGCCATTCTTAGTGCGTAAGACTATCGAGCCGATTATGCGTGATATTCCATCAGCTTCCCGTAAAAGAATCTTCAGTTCCTCACGGGGAGATTCAGCGGATGCCTGCTATAGCCGCAACCAATAAATCGTTTTGCATTTTAATTTTTACCTACCGACGAGCTTGCGCCCCTGTTCCAGCACGCTGAAAGAGCGGCCCGCGGAGGGCATCAGGAAGCGGTATCCGCACGCGACCAGCCGCTCGATGTTGCGAGCATCAGGATGGGGATGTCCGCAAGGCACGTTATGCTCCTTGCAGATCTTGAGAATGCTATCGATGGCGTCGGCCACCACGGGGTGGTCATAGTCTCTGGGATGCCCCAACTCCTGACTGAGATCCCCTTCTCCAATGAGGACGACGCCGACGCCGGGAACTTCCTTGAGGATTCTGGGTAGATTATCGATGGCGCGAGTATCTTCGCACTGAATGACAACCAGAATTTCTCCTTGCGGTGCGAGCGGCCAGACGTCGGCCCGGCTGTAATACTCCTGCTGAGCGAGTCCCCAATAGCGTGCCGCACGCGTGGGTGCGTCGCCGCGAATGCCGGGAGGGTTGTACCGAGGAGCCGTGGAGAGGCGCGGGTAGCGACAAGCGCTTACGGCATTCCAAGCTTCTTCTACGGAACTGATATGCGGGAAGATAATTCCAAAAACGCCGATATCCAGCACCTGCTTGGCGATCCACTGATTCATCTCTCCACCGTTGGGTGGAATGCGCACCAGAGGCGTGACTGCGGGAGACAGCGTGGCTCGTTCAATAATCTGACGGCGGTCGAGCATAAATTGAAGAGCTTCGCGCAATCCGCGCGCGTCGAAAGGACCGTGCTCCATTTCAAACGCGACGCCGTCGAAAGCAGAGGCTGCCATGGCGGTCGCGGTTTCGATATCCGCGGAAACAAATCCGACGAAGGCGGTTTGTCCTTGCTCCAGGGCTTTGATTACCCCGTTCAGGCGAGGTATGTCTGGCATAAAATGCGCTCCTTTGGTATCGGCTAACTTACGTGAACTGGTATAGCAAAGGGGCTCGAGAGTGACAATCGAACCGATCGCATGCGCCTAATGTGAAATATAGGAGGTAATACTCATGATCATTGACGCGCACACGCATTACACCACGGCTCCGGCACAGCTCCAGGCCTATCGCGGACAACAGATCACCAATCTCGGCAAACCCGTGCGATCAAAGCTGCAGGTCACCGACGAGCAGTTGGCGCGTTCGATGGAGGGACAGTTCAAACGCATGAAAGAGTCGGGCATCGACAGGCTGCTGTTTTCACCTCAGGCCTCAGCGATGGGACACCACTTCGGATCGCCGCTTGTGAGCCGGTATTGGACGGAGGCATGCAATGATCTTATCGCCCGCGTTGCGCGGTTGTGGCCGGACAAGATCTCGCCGGTATGCCAGCTGCCACAATCGCCTGGCTTAAGCCCCACTGAGTGGGTCGACGAGCTCGAGCGCTGCGTCAAGGAATTGGGCTTCGTGGGCTGCAACGTAAATCCGGATGTCGCCGGGGGACTCGAGCCTTTAACTCCATCTCTGGGGAGCGAGTGGTGGTATCCGCTCTGGCAAAAGATGGTGGATTTGGACGTACCTTGCACCATTCACGCCAGCGCTTCGCTGAATCCAGCGATGCACCTGACGAATTCCTACTACATCGCGCACCACAACGCAGGGGCGGTGGAGCTGTTGAAGTCCCGCGCCTTTAAGGATTTCCCAAAACTGAAGATCATCATCCCGCACGGCGGCGGAGCCATTCCATACCAGTGGAACCGCAATCGCGGGATGCACGTAAGGGAGGGACTCGAACCATTCGAGGAGGCGGCGCGCAGAGTTTACTGGGACATGGCGATTTACGATAAGGAATCGATGGAGCTCTTGATCAGGCGGCTCGGCGCGGACAATGTGCTCTTTGCCACAGAAATGTTTGGCGCCGTCAATGCGATAGATCCAAAAACCGGACGAAATTTCGAGGACCTAGTCCCCATTTTTCAATCCATTGAGTGGCTCACGGAAGAACAGCGCTACAAGATCACCGAAGGGAATGCGAGAAGAGTCTTCTCGCGGATGTTCTCCTCGCCAACTGCTTAGATCATCCTCGCTTTCGAGCTGATCTGCTGGCGTTGCGACTTAGCTGCTGGGGTAATCACCAAATCAACATTGCGGGACCCTGGCAGATCTCGACGCGCTCGCGCCAGTCTAGATAACGCAGCGGCGATCGAGATGGCGGCAAAGTTTTGACGATGTGACGCATGTGTGGGATAGCCGATTTCCGAGGAATTTTTCACGTTTATTATTTCGTGTTCGACTTTTCCCAACCGGACCTGCAGGGAAATACGAACGCCCCGGCCCAAGGGCTTCCATCTCAACCTTGGGATTAAAACGCCAGTATTCTCGTTTTCGAAACGACAACACCCGAATTCGTGCCCGGCTATATCAAGATTGAGACATCGCTCTCAAGTGACCTGAAGGTTGGCATGCGACATGCGACCTACGGGAGGTAAGGAGGTGACACTATGATGCACAGATCGAACCGCTTTCTAGTTACCAGCCTGTTTGCGTTTGCCTTACTCGCGGCTGGATGCGCGGCCAGAGACGTTGACGTAAGTCAGCGCGGCCCAATTAGAGGGGAAGCTACAGTCGAAGGCGATAGTACTTCTGCCCGCGGTCGAAGCCAAGCAACGAGCGAGTCGGACAGTGAACAGAGCAAAAGAAAGACGTCGGACCGGTCAAGCGGGAGCGTAAGCGGAAGCGGCAGTGC
>DASQUN010000499.1:0-4912 GCA_035641275.1 Candidatus Udaeobacter sp.
CAGGATGTTCATTGCCAGGCGTGCGAGCAGAATTTTCGGGACGCCGCATCGCGCCGCGTGAACAAACGCTACCGCAGAAATTATTGCGGAGGTCACGTCGCCGATTCCGGGAAGCAGACCGATAATGGGATCGAGGCCGAAGCGGAGCTTCGTTCCGGGGACGCGCAGGAAGTTATCCATAATGAGCGCAAGCCACCGGAAAAGCGGTTCAAGAGAGGCGCTTCTCCGGCCGCTACCGGATCGATCTTCAGGAGGCAGGACTTCCCAGTCCAGGGTTTTCGATTTCTGATCTTCGATTTTCGATTGCACGTTATTCCCTTTCGATTTTCTCAATCGAAAATCGCCAATCGAGATCCGAAAATAATTAGCCCGGAATTCCCTTGAGCATTTCGGCGTTCGTAGGGAATTTCTTTACGAACATCAGGAGACGCTGGATCGCCTCCTCCGGTTTGTGACCGGCGAGGCCACGGCGGATGAGATTAATTTTCTCCAGCTCCCACGGTTGCAGCAGCAATTCTTCGCGCCGCGTGCCGGACAGGAAAATATCGATGGCCGGATAAATCCGCTGGTCGCTGATTTTGCGGTCGAGCACCATTTCCATGTTTCCCGTGCCTTTGAATTCCTGAAAGATCAACTCATCCATGCGGCTGCCGGTTTCGATCAGGGCAGTGGCGACAATGGTAAGCGAGCCGGCCTCTTCGGTGTTGCGCGCAGCGGCAAAAATCTTTCGTGGGATTTCCATGGCGCGCGCATCGATACCGCCACTCATGGTGCGGCCGCCGCCAGCCATCGCATTATTAAATGCGCGAGCGGTGCGTGTGATCGAGTCGAGCAGGATAAATACATGCTTGCCTGCCTCGACGAGGCGTTTGGCGCGTTCGATAGCGAGTTGCGCGATGCGCGTGTGACTTTTGATATCGGCATCGTTGGAACTGGCCATCAGTTCTGCTGTCGGATGCGAACGCCGGAAATCGGTGACCTCTTCCGGGCGTTCATCGACAAGGAGAATGATCACCTTCATCTCCGGATGATTCTTTGTGACCGCCTCAGCAATGTGATGGAGCAGCGTCGTCTTGCCAGTGCGCGGCGGGGCGACAATCAAACCGCGCTGACCCATGCCGAGCGGCGTCATCAAATCCATGATCCGCGTCGTGTAACGATCCGGCACGGTCTCGAGTTTGATCCGCTTGTTCGGGTTAATCGTCGTTAATTCCTCAAACGGGCGGAGCCCTTGATATTTCGTCGGCTCCTCGCCATTGATCTCGAGTAGCTTGACCAGTTGAGGACCGCGGTTGCCTCGCCGCGTTTCGCCGGAAATCCACATCCCGTCCCGCAACGCAAAGCGGCGGACGATTTCCGGCGTGACGAAAATGTCCTGCGGTGTCTGCACAAAATTGCGCTTCGAATCGCGCAAGAACCCGAACCCCTTGCCCGAAACCTCAATGATACCTTCACCAAATTCGGGCTCAGCCTGAACTTGTTCGCCGTTTTCGACCGCTCCTTCGGCGCCTTCGCGCGACTGTCGATCCGGTGTCTCAATCCCGGCATCTGCGCTGACAGGATCGGCAATCGCGGACGAATTTGGCGACTCTGCAGAATTATCGCGCCCAAACCGATCGCCCCGATCCCGATAACGTCTGCGAGGATAACGGCGGCGCGGACGATGATGGCGTTGCTCCGGCGAAGCGGACTCAGTTTCCGGCGGCGCGGGCTGGTTTTCGTTTTCTTCGTTCATAGATTAAGTGGAATTCGTCGCTGCGCCGAGGCAGCGCCTTAACAAGTCTCCTGCAAGCAATACTTTTTTTAGGCCGGTCCCGCCCCGGCGGGAGCCAGCAATTCGTCGGGAATTTCTAGATTTGAATAGACGTTTTGGACATCGTCGTCGTCTTCGAGGGCGTCACACAAGTGCAGCACCTGACGCGCCACGGTCTCGTCGGCAACCGGAACAGTCGTATCGGGAATGAATGTAAGCTTTTGCCCATCGGTAGTTACGCCCGCATTTCTGAGCGCCTCAGCTACGGCATATAGCTGATCGTGGGAAGTGGTAATAACATACTGATCCTCGTCGGTTGTCAACTCCTCAGCCCCGGCTTCCAAGGCGAGTTCCAGAAGCCGGTCCTCTTCAATGCTCGAGACCGGGACGGTGATTTGGCCCCTTTTATGGAACATATAGGAAACACTGCCAGCCGAGGCGAGGTTGCCATTATTTTTGCTAAAAATGCTCCTGATCTCGGCGGCGGTTCGATTCTTGTTATCAGTCGCGGCTTCAACGATCACTGCCACCCCGCCTGGTCCATAGCCCTCGTAAACAAGCTCCTCGAAGTGTTGCGCGTCGTTGCCTTCACCGGTGCCGCGTTTGATTGCGCGGTCGATATTATCGTTCGGCATGCTCTGCGCCCGCGCCGCCTGGATCGCGCTCCGCAGACGTGGATTGCCATTGGGATCGCCGCCGCCGGTTTTAGCGGAGATGGTGATTTCCTTCGACAGCTTACTGAAGATCTTGCCCCGTTTCGCGTCGATCGCGCCCTTGAAACGCTTGACCTTCGACCATTTGCTATGTCCCGCCATGGATGCGGACTTCTATTTAGATCTGAGAGTTGCCTGACTAAAAAGCTGTAAATTCCGAACAGGACCTCACCGAGAGAATGGCCGGTGAGGAAGAATTACCGGCACCATTCAAGCAAAAAAGCTTGGTTTGTCAATGATGCGACTTCAGCGCTAACAAGGAACAGGAACGGCTATCGCCGCCAACCTGTAGCGAATAATCCGAAATCGCAATGTGCTCATTCCGATGACGACGCCGGCGTAGGTGCTCTTAGAGCCGCATCAACGATCACGCGCAGACCGGCCGGATTTCGATAGGCCGGCGGCACCTCTTGATTATTAATGAAAATAGTCGGGGTCGTCCTCACGCCGAGTGTCATCGCTTGCGCCTCATCAAATCCAACCCGCGTTTTGGCTTTGTCGCTCTCCATATCCTTTTTGAACCGATCGATGTCTAACCCGAGCATTCCGGCATAGGCGCTGAACAACACCAGCACATCCGGGGCGTTGCTCCAGACGGGTTGTTCTCGATAAAGCAGATCATGCATTTCCCAAAAGCGGCCTTGGAGGCCTGCCGCTTCCGACGCCAGGGCGGCTTCGCGCGCATGTTGGTGATTTGCTAGCGGCAAATGACGAAAGACCACCCGCAAACGTGAGCGGTAATCCCGCTCGAGTTGGTTAATGGGGTCAGCCAGATTAGCGCAAGGCGGACACTGAAAATCTCCGAATTCCATGAGTGTCACCGGCGCATCGGAAGGGCCGCGGACATGAATCGAGTCGGCATCGCCCTTTCCAAGTGCAGGGTTTCCCGGAATTGTCAGCCCGGGAAGCCGCTTGGCGCGATAGAGGATTGCGCCGGTAACAAGCGTCGCCAGCGCGACAGCAATAACAATGACAAACGGAAGGTATCGTCTCATCAAAGAAATCTGCGATTAGACTCGTTCGGGACAGCCGTCCAACGAAACTTTCGGTGGAACAATCATTTTGCCCCCTGCGTGATGAAAAGCAGGCGTTAGGGATTACTCTCAGCGGATACCGCTGTCGAATCCACCCGACGACAGGCAGCACGATATGTCGATTCTCGTCCGTAGTCACCCCGTGCTCTCATTTTGTTCGTCCCGACTCTGGACAATGCCTCAAGCGGCGCCCCACCGCCGGGGCTTGACGCGGTCGCACTTCGTAAACGTGCATAGAACGCTCCACTTTCATTTGCCTGATGATTGTCCGCGCCTTTTCGAGCCGCCGTATTGAATGTCCGGTCTCTCGATATGATCCTCGTGAAAGAGAACGTCGTCGAATTGCCGCATATCGACCATTTCTCCGCATTGCCTGCATTTCCGGAAATCGTCGAGCGACTCCTCACGTCGCCCGCGGATGGACTAACGCCCTGGCAGTGGTACGGTAACAATTCTGTTACCATTGACTCGTTGCTGTCCTTATCACTCGCCATACGTTTCTTGCTATGAATACCAAATGTATGCCCGACATTCTGGGGCCTCGACGTTCAGATAACGGTGTTATCGTCGAACAAGTTTCCGGTTAATTTTCGCGCTTTCCTGCTGTTTCACGCGCGTATGTCGATACATCGGCGTGAGGATGAAATGACGAGACCGAAAATCGTCGGCATCATAGTTTTTAGGCAAATGAGCCTTGTTGATTTAACGGGTCCAGCCGAGTTGTTGTCCCGAGCGAATGTTCCAACCGCCCATGGTCATGACTGCCGTTGCTACCAGGTAGTGGCCGTCGGGGTCAGCGTCGAGCCCTGCGTGACCGAGTCGGGCATCGTCATAAAGCCGCAAGTAGACATGCAACACGCCCCGCAGCTCGACACGCTGATTGTTCCCGGCGGCACTGGGATTCATAATCCGAAACTCAACAAGGAAATCGCAGGGTGGCTAAATTGTCGTACGCCTGAGACAAGGCGTGTCGTGGCCATTGGAACTGGTATATACGCGCTTGCAGCGACGGGCCTACTCGACGGACGGCAGATAGTAACTCACTGGCGCTTTGCCAAAGATGTTGCTTCGCGATTTCCCAAGCTCCGCGTTAATCCCAGTAGCCTCTTCGTGAGAGATGGCCCTTTTTATACATGCGCGGGAGGAATCTCGGCCGCTGATTTTTCACTCGCTTTGATTGAGGAGGATTATGGGCGTCAGACGGCTCTGGCGCTGGCGCGTGAGCTCGTTGTTCAAGCTAAGCGATCCGGCGGGCAGGAGCAATACTCCGAATCTTTGCAGTTTCAGGTCGAATGGTCCGACTGCTTTGCTGATCTGGCTGCCTGGATCTTATCCCACCTCGGCCACGATCTTTCAGTCCACTCCCTTGCCGAAAGAGCAGGAATGCCACGCCGAACCTTCACACGCTTGTT
>DASQUN010000500.1:0-4437 GCA_035641275.1 Candidatus Udaeobacter sp.
CGGCGTGCGGTACTGCGCCCATCCCGCCACCGGACGTAAAAAAAAGAGTTGGTCCAAAGTCAGCTCGCCCTGGAAAATATTTCCCTCCGTGAGGCCGAACTCCTGCTCCAGATCCCACGGCGTGACGATCTGGCGATGCAAAATGAGATTTTTGAGATTAGGCGCGTACTCACTTAAAGTGTTGATCACGTTATCACCAAGCCTTTCACGTTGGTCCGGCCAGCTGCCACTCTTCAAATGATACGGGGCGTATTGCACGAAGATCGACATCACATGTTTACCCGGCGGCGCCATGGAGGGATCGAGCAGCGAAGGAATCACAATATCGAGATAGGGCCGTCGAGAATACTCCCCGTACTTTGCGTCATCATAGGCGCGCTCAAGATAATCGATGTTTGGGCTGATCGAGATAGCTCCGGCCAGATGGGGTCCTTCTCCGGGAAAGCAAGTGAAGTTCGGTAGTCCATCTAGCGCTAAATTGACCTTTGCCGACGAGCCGCGAATCTTTAAGTGGTTGATCTGCTCAACGAACTCCGCCTCGAGATGCTGCGCCTCGACCATTTTAAGAAACGTTCGCTTGGGATCGACACCGGAAACGATGACTTTGGCGTGAATCTCTTCGCCTGAAGCGAGTACGACGCCGTAGGCGCGACCATTCTTGATAAGCACATGGTCGACAGCCGCCTGGGTTTGAATCTCGGCGCCATGCTGGCGCGCCGCATCCGCAATCGCGCGGCTAATGGTGCCCATCCCGCCGCGGGCGAACCCCCAGGAGCGAAAAGAACCGTCGAGCTCGCCCATGTAGTGGTGTAAAAGGACATAGGCAGTCCCGGGCGATCGAGGACCCATGAAAGTGCCGATAATCCCGCTCGCCGACATGGTTGCTTTGAGAACCTCGGTTTCAAACCACTCATCGAGAAAATCGGCCGAGCTCATAGTCATGAGCTTGGTCATGTCGTAGAAGAGCTTTCCGCCGAGGCTACGAAAGTGATTGCCAACCCAGGCGAGGCCGTAAAGATCTCGGGGATGCCAGGAAATGGGCTTGGGCGGGAGGGTGCCGAGCATCGGCTTGATCGCCATCGCCATCTGAACCATTAAGTGTCCATAGTGCTCGTACGCCTCTGCATCGACGGTAGAATGGCGCGCGATTTCACGGCGCGTTTTGGCATGGTCGCCCCAGCGGGCAAGATAGTTTCCGTCAGGCATGGGCGTGAAGGTGCTGTCCAGAGGAATAATTTCTAGATCATATTTGGGTAGTTCGAGCTCACGGATTATCTCCGGACGCAAAAGGCTCACGACGTAAGAACAAACGGAATATTTAAACCCGCGATAGATCTCCTCTGTGACTGCGGCGCCACCAATGAGGTGGCGCCGTTCGAGCACGAGCACCTTCTTCCCGGCCTTAGCGAGATAGGCGGCGGTGGTGAGGCCGTTGTGGCCGCCGCCGATCACGATAGCATCGTATTTTCCCTTCATTCGGTGGTCCTTGCTTAGGCCGGCATTTTTTGTAATTTTCGAACTTAAGTCAACGACCTGCCCATCATTATCTGACTATGCCGATCGGGACACCTTTTCACTCGCGTACTGCCGCATTGTGTGTCAGCCAGAACTGGCGCACATGGTCAGGCTACTTTGTGGCCAGCTCCTATGACGTGCTGCATGACTACGAATACCACGCCATTCGAAATTCCGCGGCGCTGATCGATGTCTCACCGCTGTTCAAGTACGAGGTCCGCGGCAGAGATTCCCTCAAACTCGTCAATCGGGTGATCACACGCGATGCGGCGAAATGCTCGGTTGGCCAGGCAATCTACACGTGCTTGTGTGATGCAGAGGGAAAGGTCATCCAGGACGGTACCGTATTTCGGCTAGCAGAAGATCATTTCCGGTTTCATTTAGCCGATCCGAGTCTACGCTGGCTAAAGCTCAACGCCTTAGGGATGGCTGTCGCCATCCAGGATGTTTCTGCAGAGCTTGCTGCACTAGCCCTTCAGGGGCCGAACTCGCTACGAATTTTTCGCGAGGTTGTGGATGTCGAATTGAGCCAGTTGAAATTTTTCCGTCTCACTTCTGGCAATATCCATCAGGTCCCTGTGATCATCTCCCGCACGGGTTACACGCGTGATCTCGGATACGAAATCTGGTTTGATTCTCAGCACGCGGAAAGAATCTGGGACACTCTCATGGAAAGGGGAAAGGCCTTCGGTATCAAACCCGCAGGCATGCTCGCCCTTGACGTGGCCCGCCTTGAGGCCGGCTTTATCTTACTGGAAGTGGATTATGTCGGTGTCGAAAAGGCGCTCATCCCATCGCAGAAGTATACACCCTTTGAAATCGGTCTTGGCTGGACGGTCGATTTGAAGAAGGATTATTTCGTCGGCTCCAAAGCGTTGCGCCAAGATAATGAGCACGGCCCGTCTCGACAAATCGTTGGTCTTGAGCTCGACCTCCGAGACTACGAGTATCTCTATCAGGCTGTTGGGCTGCCGCCAGACATTCCAACAACCGCTTGGCGTGGAGCGGTGCCGGTCCACAAGGATGACCAGCAGGTAGGACATGCGACCACCGGGGGGTGGTCGCCGACGCTCAAGAAATACATCGCGCTGGCTACTATGGGAAAAGAAGTTGCTGCGCCCGGCACTCAAGTCGACATCGAAGTCACGGTAGACCACAGGCGAAAAACCGCCGGCGCCACCGTCGTAAAATTGCCATTTTTTGATCCGCCGCGCAAAAAACGTTAGTCCGCTTATCAATACTTACGGGTTCGAATGTGGACTTGAATTCGATCGGCGAACAGGCCGCACGGGGATTCCGCGTTTGTGAAGGTAGTTTTTACATTCCGAAATGGAATATTCACGATAATGAAAGATGGAAGCGGCAAGGGCGGCGCTCGCTTTGCCTTCCGTCAATCCCTCATAGATATGCTCGAGAGTGCCCACGCCGCCAGAGGCAATCACAGGAACTCCAACCCGGTCCGCAACCGCTTTGGTCAGTTCTAAGTCGTAACCCGCTTTGGTGCCGTCGCGATCCATGCTGGTAAGGAGAATCTCTCCTGCGCCGTAGCCGGCCATTTTTACGGCCCACTCCAAGGCATCGGTCCCGGTGACGTTTCTCCCGCCGTGGGTAAAAACTTCCCAATGACTATTCACGCGCTTGGCATCGATCGCTACGACGATGCACTGACTGCCGAACATTTGTGCCGCCTCACGAACGAAATCCGGGCGATTCACCGCCCCGGTGTTGATGGAAACCTTGTCCGCGCCAGCTTTTAAAAGCTTGCGAATATCTTCAAGCTTGCTGATGCCGCCGCCAACCGTTAGAGGCATAAAAACCTGATCCGCAGTACGCGCCACCACATCGAAAATAATCTCTCGATTCTCGTGGGAAGCCGTGATGTCCAAGAAGCAGAGCTCATCAGCGCCTTCCCGGTCATAGAGGCGGGCGATCTCGACCGGGTCACCAGCGTCCTGCAGTTCCAAAAACTTTACCCCTTTAACAACTCTCCCGGCTTTTACGTCGAGGCAAGGAATGATTCTTTTCGCAAGCATATGCACCGTGCACTGTAGCCGGAACGACGTGATCTCTCAATGCCGACCTTAGGTTTGGGCTCAATCAAACTGTAGTGGGACAAAATGGAGGCGCCCCCTGTGGGCGGAATTGCAGCAATAATGGATAGTTATGACAGCACTAGGCCAAAACTCACTGGTAATGTACTCCGGATGTCCAATAAATGAACTACTGGCTATTTATTTAGATTTACAACTTTAGTCTTGACAGGTTGGTCCAATTTGACTAATAATCGCCACGCTTAATACTAAGTGAGTACTTTAAAGGAGGATAAGGGAGTATGAAGAACAAATTCCTGGTTGCCGCGGGATTGACATTTATGCTCAGTGTTGTCCTTACCGCGCTAACGCCGGTTCTTGCAGATAGCGTAGATCAACGGATCCAATCGCTCGAGGAGGAGCTCACACGGCTCAAATCCGAGCAGGCGCAGGTCAAGGCCGAGCAGATCGAGATGCGGAAGGAAGCCACGGCTGCGGCGGCGGCGCTGCCGAACTTCAGCTATCGACCGGGCAGCGGCATGCTGATCGAGGCGGCGGATAAGGCCTGGTCTTTTCGCTTCACGTTGGAGTCTCAGTTTCGCTTGCTGTTTGAGTCTGGCGAGACCGAAGTCGGTAGGGAGTTCGGTGGGATCATGGGGCGGCGCTTTCGGCCATTTTTCCATTACTGCGTGAATGATTGTTTGTATGAAGTCGAAGCGGGCCTTGACCTCGACGGTTTTGGGACGGGTACCGGGAAGAATTCGACCAACACGGCCACCAGCTCGATGCTGCAGCGCGGCATCCTGTGGGTCCATTTAGAGAAGTTGAACCCATGGCTGCCGACTATGTATTTAGGCATGGAAGGTCCGTCGAGCATGAGCGCGTATCGTCA
>DASQUN010000501.1:0-9616 GCA_035641275.1 Candidatus Udaeobacter sp.
ACCGGCGCTGCTTGGCAACAAAGACCTTGATCGATTCTCCAAGGTGGAACTGCAAACCGGGATGGTTTTTATTCTGAAGCCCCAGGTACGCGTCGCTGAGGGAAAAGGACGCGCGAGTATCGGCGACACGGTTGTGGTTACGGAAAACGGCGCGAGACGGTTGGGCAAACGCGAACTCAAATTGATCGTGAAGAATTAAGGTTACCCTGTCTGAGACTCTCCGGTTTGGTCTTCAACTCTCCCTAGCTTCTGCGCTTTTTTGGTGATAGTTACAGGGCCGTGCGTACGAGGTGCCTATCAATTAACGATGCAGTCGGAGTTGTTTTATGGCTGAACTCTATCCGTATCCTCGTTTTTCCCTAGCCGAGAGGGACCGGCGCTGGAAAACTGTGCGCGAACTGATGCGTCAGCATCGGCTCGATGTCATTGTCACACCTCAAAACACTGGCCATTCGATGGACTATCAAGCTAACTCGCGCTATCTCACTCACGTTGGCGGGGGAGGAGACTCCGATATCGCTGCCGTTTTTCCTTTGGAAGGCGAAGTGACCGCGATTGCGACTTCGGCTGCTCCGCGCTGGCCCACCGTGCAGGACTGGACAAAAGACGTGCGCGAAGCCCGGCGCAACTATGGTCGGGTCATCGTGCAAAGGTTGAAAGAGCTGAATGTCGAGCGCGGCAGGATCGGCATCAGCGGGCTGGGAGAAGTCGAGGGGACTCGCACGCCTGAAGGAACAATTTTCTACGGCACGTGGAAGCAGATTCGCGAAGGCTTTCCAAATGCTGAGCTGGTCGATGCGACTTCCTTACTCACGGAAGTTCGCTACGTTAAGAGTCAGGAAGAGATCGATGTCCTCACCCGGTCCATGGAGATCATCGAGCTTGCATTTGAAGCCGAGATCGCAGCGGCTCGGCCTGGAGTCAAAGACTGGGAGGTCTGGGCCGCAACCCAGTACGCACTGATGCGCAACGGCTCAGAGATGCCCGTGCACTACAACTGGGTTTCCGGCAAAAATCCTCGGCGCACATTGACTCGTCCCAGCATGCGCATCTTGGAACGGGGCGACTTGATTATTAACGAAACCGAGGCGTCCTGGATCGGTTACCGCTCACAAGGCGTGCAGCCGGTGTTCGTTGAAGTCATCGACTCCGTGCACGCCGAGCTGATCAAAGTGCAACGGGAAGTGTTCAACCGCGTTTTGGAGAATCTAAAGCCGGGAATAACCGTGGGTCAGCTGGCTGAACTGACGCTTCAGGCCGGACAAAGAGCCGCGCCGAAGTCCGGCCCTGCCGCGGCCGCGAAGGCGGATCTCAACATGCATGGCCGCGGCGCCGGGGATGACGGACCGATCATTACAGCGCACGCACACAGCCCGAAGGAGCTGGGCGTGGCGCTACGCGAGAACATGGTTTTTATTTGCAAGCCGTCGGCGATCAGTTCTGACGGACAATATATCTGCACGTGGGGTGACACTGTGGTGGTGACGAAAAATGGGGGACGAAGATTGGGCAAGCGGCCGCACGATCTGGCGGTATCAGGAAAATAATTTACCGAAGACTGTTTCATCATGTCCCAGGCAGGTTGTCATTTCTCCCTCTGGTCGAAAGAAGGATCTCTCGCTGCGCTCGAAATGACACGAGAGGATAGACACGACATTTCGTGAATCGTAGTCTCTGCGAGAGGGAAAAAGCTTGTCGCACGTAATGGGTTGCCGTTTAGTAGGGTTCCTTGAGCAGATCGGGAGCAAACCGAACTTTTCAGGAGTTAACTGACGTTACGAGCGCGCCCGCCGGTTACCCACGGAGCTATCCATGACGTTAATTCTCAGTCGTGATGAGATTAAGAATCTTTTGGATCTTTCTAAGGCGATTGAACTTACCGAAGACGTTTTTAAGCAGCAGGCAAATGGACAAGTGGTTCCTCATGCGCCTTACCACATCCCGGTCAACGGTCACAGCGCGCTGCGTGTGGTTTCGGGAGCGCTGCTCGGTTCCCGTCGGATAGGAGTCAGGCTCGGTCCCAATAGTGGCCTGGCGGGCGGCAATCGTATGTATGCAGTCCTGTTCGATACGGACTCGGGCGAATTGCTCTCGTTCATGGGTTTTCCCTTTGGGACTTTGCGAACCGCGGCCCACGTCGCGTTGGCGGCAAGGTACATGGCGCGGGACGATGCGCAACGCTTGGGACTCTTCGGTGTCGGACGAAACGCGCTGGGTATTCTCAAGGGGCTGGTCAGCGTTCGACCGATTAAGGAAATTGTCGTTTCTAGCAGAGACCCGGAGAGAAGAAAAAGGTTTTGTGCCGAGGTCGCGCAACAGCTTGGGGTCGCGGCGCGATCCGTAGAAAATCCGGAAGAAGCCGTGCGAGGTATGGATGTCATACTGACAGCGACCAATTCGCTCAGCCCGATTTTTCCGGAGAGCTGGGTTGAGCCGGGCACACATGTCAGCAGCATGGGGAAGCCCACCGAGCTCAGTCGCGATCTCCATCTTAAAGCGGACCGAATCGTCGTCGGCAGTCAGGAGCAAGAACGAAACTACAACGACCGCTCGGCAGCGCTGCCGCTCGTTGAGCTGACCGCCGCGGGAAAGCTCTCGTGGAGCGGAATCCCTGAGTTGGGAGATTTGGTCAGCGGTCGGGTCCGCGGCCGAGACAGCCGGGAAGAGATCAACATTTTTAGAGAATCGCAGGGAGGCTATGGGGACATTGCATTCGCCGCTTGGATTTACGAGGAGGCACGGCAGAAGGGGCTCGGAAAACAGATGGAGCTGTGACGAGTAGAGCCGTTGAAACAGTTCAAATTGTTCAAGGCGTTCGAGGTTCAGCATGTGAGGAGCAGAGTCATGTCAGGCAAAGGAAGTCATTTGTTGTTGTCGCTCTTCTCTCTGGTTGCGACCGTGGCGATAGCTCCAGTCACGAGCTTTTCCCAGTCGCGGTCGGAGCTGGTGGAAGGCGCAAGGAAAGAAGGAAGTTTGGTCGTGAGCTGGGGCACTGGCACCATGGGCGGCATCGAAGGCGCAAGAGCCATGGAAAAGGCGTTCAACAAGACGTACGGGTTGAATATCCAGTTCAAGTACACGCCGGGTCCCGCGATGCCGCAGTTTGCGAGTCGGATTATCCAAGAAGCGAAAGCCGGCCAGCCGGCGTCCAGCGACCTGTTCATCGGCTCGGAAAATCATGTCGCGCGCATGTCCTTGAAAAAATTCGACTGGACCAGAATCTTTCCGCACATCACTAAAGAGATGACGGACTGGGATGATCGCGTGCTGATTGTCGTATCGCGCACGCCGGGGTTTACCTACAACACCAGCCTGGTCGCGGCCAATGACGCTCCTCAGAAGGTTGAGGATGTACTCAATCCCAAATGGAAAGGAAAAATCGCGTCAACGCCGTATGCCGCTTCATTCGATCGCCTCGCGCTGATCTGGGGCGAAGAGAAGACCACGGCCTTTCTGCGGAGGTTCGCCAATCATGTTGCGGGACTTATCCGGTGTGGGGAAGAAGAGCGAGTCGCCAATGGCGAGTTTGCCATGCTGGTTTTTAACTGTGATTTAGCGGACGCAAACGAAATGCGTGAGAAAGGCGCGCCGGTGGGCGGGAAGATTTTCAAAGACGCCGGCATCCTTTCCTATTGGTACCTAACGGTACCGAGCAACTCGGCGCATCCCAACGCTGCGGCGCTCCTAGCGGCTTTGCTGTTAAGCAAGGAAGGTCAAGAGATCCTCTGGAAGACCGAAAGGACAAGCTCTCACCTGGTCGAGGGCACCTACATGAATAAATTGGTAAAGGATCAAGAGCGCCAGGGCGTGAAGTTTTACGCTAACCCGGTGGCGGACGTCGTGAAAAATCACGAGGCCCAGAGCCGGCTGCGACAGAAATTTCAAGATATCCTAGCAGGAAAATAGGCGTGAAAGGTCGCTGGATACTCGTTGGAGTCTCGGCGGCAGCCCTGCTCCCTGTGATCGGGCTCCTTCTGGTGGTTTTTTGGATGGGTTTTTGGCAGAGCGGGCCGGGGGAGCCTGTGATTTATACTTTGAACCATTATCGGAATATTCTCACCGACTCGTTTACCTACAAAACACTTCTCAATACCCTGGGATTTGCGTCCATAACGGTTGCGATTTCCCTATTCTTCGCGATTCCCGTCGCATGGCTGGTGGAGAGAACCGACCTGCCGGGAAAAGAAGTGATATTTACCCTGATGGCCATCGGTACACTGGTGCCGACGTTCTTCACCGCGATGGGTTGGGTGTTCCTGCTTCATCCGCGCATCGGCGTCGTGAACAAGTTCCTGGTAAATACCTTCGGCCTGGCAGAGACGCCGTTCAACATCGCCTCCATCATAGGCATGGGCTGGGTCGAAGGGTTGGGGCTATCCTCTTTGGCCTTCATCATGGTCGTGGCAACCTATCGCACGATGGACCCGGCTCTGGAAGAAGCGGCGAGGGTTCACGGCTTGAAAACCTGGCGGATACTACGGCATATCACTTTGCCCTTGACTTTTCCCGGCATACTGGCCGCCGCGATTTATATCTTCACCATAGGTCTTTCGGCTTTTGAAGTGCCGGCGATCATCGGCATGTCCAACAAAATCTTCACGTTCTCCACGTTCATCTTTTATAAGATGCAGCCCTTGGAAGAGTTGCCGAATTACGGAGTAGCCGGCGCAGTGAGCAGTTTGCTCATTGCCTTGGCGCTGCTGCTTAGCTGGTGGTACTTTAAGGTCCTCCGCTACTCCTCACGTTATGCGGTCGTCACCGGCCGAGGTTACCGCCCAAAGCTCGTCGAGCTCGGACGGCGCGGGCGCGCTTGCGCCTGGGTCTTTCTCGGAGGCTTTTTTGTGGTGGCGAAACTGTTGCCGTTTCTTCTCCTGACATGGGCCGCGCTTCTCACTTATTTCCAACCGCCCTCGTGGGCGGCGTTGAGCCAGGTCTCCCTGCGCAATTTTTATGGTCTGCCCTGGGATTTATTATTCAGTGGCGCCCGCAACACGCTGCTCTTGATGGTAGCGGTGCCGACGCTAACACTGATCCTCTGCACGGCGATTTCGTGGGTGATTCTCAGATCGGAACTCAAGTGGCGGGTTGCCTTTGACGCGCTCGCGTTTCTTCCCCACGCCGTGCCGAGCATCATTCTAGCCATTGCCGCGGTGTTCGCGGCGCTCTTCCTCTTGCGAGATATCATTCCGCTCTACGGTACACTTTCGATTCTAGTTTTGGTTTATACCGTCAGCCGCATCAGCTTCGCCACCCGAATCATCAACAACTCCCTGGCACAGATTCATCCGGAGCTCGAAGAAGCGGCGTTTGCCGGCGGCTTGCGAGTGCTGCAGGTCATGCGCAAAATTTTAATCCCTTTGCTGAAGCCGGCGTTGGTTTACGCCTGGCTTTGGATGGCGCTGCTGTGTTACCGGGAGTTGACCATGGCATCGGTTCTCGTCACGAATCAGAATAACGTCACATTGCCAATGATCGTTTGGGGATTGTGGTTGGGAGGAAGCCTCAATCAGGCGGCAGCGGCCAATCTAGTTATTCTCGCCTTCATGTTGCCTGCCGTATTGCTCTATTTGATTTTTGGCAGAAGGAGCCGCTTGGAGGAGGCGCTGTGATTGCCGTCTCGGCCGTGCGCAAGAACTTCAAATCGGGAGAACAAACGGTCGCGGCGTTGAGGGCCATCGATCTTGAAGTGCAAAGGGGAGAGTTCTTTGTCCTTTTGGGACCCAGCGGTTCGGGGAAAACGACTTTAATGCGTTGCGTTGCGGGGCTGGAAAAACCTGACGCTGGAAACATTACTCTCGACGGCAAGATCGTGTTTTCGGCGAGGCCGTATCACTACGTCCCGCCCGAGGAACGGCAGATCGGCATGGTTTTTCAGTCCTACGCGATATGGCCGCACATGACCGTCGCGGAAAACATCGGGCTGGTGTTGACGCATGGTCCGGCGCGGCTTTCTCGGGCGCAGGCCATGGAGCGTATCCGCCGTGCTCTGAGTCTGGTCCAACTGGAAAACTTCGAGAAACGCCCTGCGCGGCTACTGAGCGGCGGTCAACAGCAACGCGTGGCTCTAGCCAGAGCATTGGCGATTAACCCGAAGCTGCTGCTGATGGACGAACCGCTGAGCAATCTCGATGCCCGGCTAAGAGAAGAGGTGCGGACAAAAATCAAGAAACTCGTGAGTGAGCTGGGCATTACGGTTCTCTATGTGACTCATGATCAAGTCGAAGCCATGGTGCTGGCGGATCGCATCGGCGTCATGGCGCACGGCGAAATTCTCCAGGTCGGCAAACCCTATGAGCTTTATCGCGCGCCGGCAAACGCTTTGGTGGCCGAATTTTTTGGTTCAATCAACTGGCTTCGTGGAAAGGTCCTTGATAAAAACTGGGTGGAAACGGAAATCGGACGGCTGGAGGTCGATCTCCCAACTGAACCGAGTCAAAACGTGGTCGTAGGGATCAGGCCGGAAGACATGAAGCTCGAGGCATCCAACGGCCATTCAGGGAGCCGACTCGACGCGATGGTGGTTAGCTCGACGTTTCTCGGAGATCAACTGGTCTTTGAAATGAAAATAAACGATACGGTTCTAACTGCGAAGACTATGCCCGACGGCAAGAAACCGGACGGCAAAGTCTCCGTATATTTTCCGAAGGAGAGGCTCGTTGTGTTTTCCGATGATTCTCCCGCTCATCCTTCCCTCTCCCCGTGATCGGAGGAGAGGACAAAGGGGCGGGGGAGGAGTTTTGACAAGGGCTTATTACTTTTGCGTGACGCGTTAACGAAAGCGAAAGAAGGAGGATAGTCAAAATGAGCGCTGAAGCGAAGGCTAAAGGCGATATCCGGCATTTGGATCATTTCGTAGTGGCGGTGATGAATGCCGACCGGGCGGAAAAATTTTACGCGGAGGTTCTCGGGGCACGGACTCTGAAAAGGGAAGACACGCCAAATATGACCCGAGTCTTCATGAAACTCGGCGAAAATCATGTCGGACTCTTTTCCCAAGGGAAAGCAACGCTTCCCAAGCGGGAGAATGCGGCTTCTTATCCGCGACATTCGTTTCTGGTTCCTGAAGGAGAATTCGAACCGATGAAGGAAAGGATTCGCCGCGAGAGTCCATTTGTCAGAGAGATTCGAGGCGAAAGCGGGTTGGGATGTTGTTGGAACGAAGGATTGGTTTTCCAAGATTCCGAGGGAAATTTTCTGGAGATCAACAAATCAAAAGGGATCGAGAAGACCCGCGTTCACCACCTCCATTTCGACACCACGGATCTCAACGCCAGCGTCAATTTCTACAAGAGCCTATTGAATTTTAGTTTGCTCGAGCAGAAAGACGGGATGGCGGTTGTCGGCGTGCCCTCGAACCAGTGTGTCATCCTTAATAAGGTGAATGAGTTGAGCGAAGTAACCAAAACGACTTATCGCGGACGTCACTTTGCCTTCAACGTCACCGACGACGACTTTCACGCGATCGTCGATAAGCTCCACCAGGCGGGTATCGAGGAACGCGACGATCATGGAGAGCGCGAAGGCAGGCGACCGGAGCAACTAGGTACGTACTTCAAGGAGCCGAGCGGATTTCGCCTGCAGATCACAAACGAGGACTCGGCGACTTTCGCTCGGCACGCGAACGATTAAATCCGGTCGGTTCTGCTCTCGTGCTGCTAGATGGGTTGGCGGTGAATTATTAATGAGTTAGTTAGTTCATTAGTATGTGGACACCTGACATCTATTCGATCGAGGCCCGAGCCCTTCCGAGCGCGGTCAATGGGTCTGTGGCTTGTAGGCCGCCGCCCCGTCCTCTCCAAGGGTGGTTATTCCAACGGCCCCGACCTGAACGCCACCTTCACGTTCGTGTGCCCGCGCTCTCCATGACTCGGCCTCGGTCGCCGCGTGACACGCCTCTGGTAACGGCTCAGTGAGCTAAAGAAAAAGCCATGCCTTACGCATCTCGCAACGACGTGAAGATCTATTACGAAGTTTCTGGCGAGGGTTTTCCGCTGGTTTTAGTTCACGCCAACCCTTTTGATAGGCGGCTGTGGATGTACCAAGTCGCCCATTTCTCCACATTCTTCAAAGTCATCAATATCGATCTACGCGGTTATGGCTATTCAGACAAACCCGCGAAATCAAGCGGTGTGGTGGAGTTGGGCGAAGAGGTTATAGCCGTCTGCCGCCAGCAAGACGTTCGTGAGGCAATTTTTGCGGGTATCAGTGTTGGCGGCGTTATCGGTTTGCAATTAGGGCTGGACCATCCAGAGATTTTCAAAGCATTGGTTCTCGTCGGCTGCAGCAGCCAGCCAGGGGATCGGTACCAGGCCCGCATCGACGGCTACATGAACGAGGGCATATCCAGGTATCATATCCAACACCTCACTTCACTCGTGAGCAAAGAGTTTCCGCAAACAAAGTTGGGAAAATACTTGCTGACCCTGCAGACGGAGATGGACTCGCGACTCAGCGCGCCGGCCATTGCCGAGATTTTTCACGCGTTGCAGAACCGTGATTTCACGGCGCGGCTTGCTGAGCTCAAGATGCCGGTGCTGATCATGAATGGGGAATTCGATAACTCGCTCGCGCGGAGCCGGGAGATGAGCCGAAAAATCGCCGGTGCCGAACATCACGTCATTCCCGGAACCGGTCACGCTTGCTGCCTGGAAGATCCATCAACGTTCGATGAGATCGTTTTGAACTTTCTCAAAAAGCACAAATTCATCGGTACGTGAATGGAAAGGAACCGCTGTAGTACAGGCGCGAGCGGGCGGCTCGGCACCAAGCAGGAAAAGCAGAACCGCATCTCATTCATGTTTTCACCCTTGGGATGCTAGCCCGGATTATTCACTGTTGATGGTGATCGAGGGGCGAGCCCTCCAGAGCGAAGACAATGGGCCTGTGCCTTAGAGCAGCCTGCAAACCGAATTTGTGGAGCGGACGCCTGGCAAAAATGCGAGCGCCGAGTCGAGCACCAAAGACGGCGTTGCAGCTGTTCGTCTCTGTGCCTTCACTCCTCCAGGCTCGCTCCTCGAGACACAGTGTCGTGATTTTTCCTCGGAGCATGAATAATGCGGGCTAGCTAGCTAGAACGCGGAGCACTGATTTTCTTTGTTACCGCGAACGTCATTGCCCCTTCCGCCAGGGCGTGGGCTGTTCTCCTTGCACTGGAGATTGCCGTCTATGACGTTGCGGTAGATTTCGGCGCGGGCGTGGTTTCCGATCACCTGGACGTTGCCTCCCACGTGGTTGTCATTTGCCCTCAGAGAGTTATTGTTGGCCTCGTACTGAATGTCGCCCTGGACGGTACTGTCGAGCACGGTTGCCGAGCCTCCTTGCTTGACCTGCACGCTGCCGCCAATCCGAGAGGCTTGGGTTACAGAAACCAGCCGGGCGTTCTGCGCCTGGACATTGCCCCCGACGCGCACCCCGCGCGCGTAGAGAGTCGCCCTCGATTCGACTTTGATGTTGCCCTTCACATGGTTGCGGCTCAAAGTGCAGGTCGCCCCATCCGGAACGCGCAAGTTGTCGACGGCTGCACCGCCGAGATCGCCCCTACAGGTTCTTTCCTCCGCAACGACAATCGACGGCAGGACGGCCAGGGCCAACATTCCAAGCAAGAGTCGAAGAATTG
>DASQUN010000502.1:0-5117 GCA_035641275.1 Candidatus Udaeobacter sp.
CGAGGATCGTCAAAGCCGGAACCGCCGCTGCCGTCGTCGAGGACACCTGCACTGTCGCTTATGACATCTACTTTGCCACCCACAAAGGCGCTTCGGAGCAGTTGGTCAATGCCATTCTGAAGCCGATCTGGGATAACACCGAAAAGCTTCAGCCGATGCACCCCGGCTTCAAGGAATGGACGCGCGAACGGGCGGCCTCCGCCGAGGTAACATTGCCCTACCATCCGGCCGCGATCAAATTTTATCAGGAAAAAGGCGTTTGGAAAAAAGAGATGGATCAGGCGCAACAGAAGCTGCTCGCTCTGAACCCGTAACACTAAACAGTTTCAAGTTTCGGGTCCCAGTTTCGGGTTAAACTCGAAACTCAAAACTCGGGACTCGAGACGGCGAAAGCGCTGAGTAAAAAGCGTGAGTGACGACTATATCATCACCTCGAAGTTCAGGACGCTCGGCGGTGCACCGAGCGCGCTTTTGAGGGGGCTGCTGTACGCTCTCACCCTCCTGGGCGCCGTCTGGGCCTTGGAGATCCATCACAGTCTGGCCTGGGCTTTTTTCAAAGAACAGTATCTCGGTCTCTTCTTGGCTCTCGGGCTTGGGAGCATCTTCCTCGGAGTGAAAGCGCGGCGTGAAGAGCGCGGCGATAAGGTCCCTTGGTATGACTGGCTGCTTGCGGGAGGCGGTTTTGTCGTCGGCCTCTATGTCACCGTCTTGTATCCCACCATCGCCTATCGGCTCGGTGTTTTGTCCCCCGACCGCTGGCTTTTAGGCGGACTGGCCGTCTTCTTGATCCTCGAAGCCACGCGCCGCATCGCCGGATGGGGTCTGGTATGGTGTGCCGTGCCATGTATTCTCTACGCTAAGTTCGCGTATTTGTTTCCCGGGCTGCTTTATGCCAGAGGCTCCTCCTGGGAGCGCATCGCCACGTATCTTTATCTCGACGCCAGCGGCATTCTCGGTCTTCCCTTGAACGTGGCCGCAAGCATCATCGTGGCGTTCATCTTCTTTGGCCGGGCGCTTTACGCTGTGGGAGGAGACAAGTTCCTGACCGACGTGGCACTCAAAATCATGGGGCGCTACCGGGGCGGCGCCGCCAAGGTCGCGGTGGTTTCATCGTCCCTCTTCGGCACCGTTTCGGGAAGCGCGGTCGCCAACGTGGCGGTAGACGGCGCCATCACCATCCCGATGATGAAACGCACCGGCTACCCTCCTCATATAGCGGCGGCCATCGAGGCGGTGGCGTCAAACGGCGGGCAGATCATGCCGCCGGTGATGGGCGCGGCGGCTTTTCTCATCGCCGAATTTCTCAATATCTCCTATGGCGAAGTGGCGCTGGCCGCGGCGATTCCTGCTTGCCTTTATTTCCTGGCCCTCTTCACCCAGGTAGACTTGGAGGCGGCGAAGCATGGTCTCGTCGGTCTGCCCACCGAGCAAATTCCAAAATTCCAGACCATGATGCGGCGCGGCTGGGTTTTTGTGATTCCACTTTCGCTCCTGGTCTACACATTGATGATCGCCAACTGGGAGCCGGGCAAAGCCGGGATGGTGGCCGTCATTGCGACCTTTCTGGTCGGCGCCCTCCAGAAAGAGACGCGGCCGACGTTTCGCGCAATACTCGCCAGCATCGAGGCAACCGGTCAGACTCTCCTGGATATAGTCGTTGTTACGGCGCTGGCCGGACTCGTGATCGGCGCGCTGCAACTTTCAGGACTTACTTTTAAGCTCTCGCTTCTCCTGGTGACGGTCACCGGCGGGAACGTTTTGTTTCTCCTGGCTCTCACGGCGGTCGTCTGCATTCTACTCGGGATGTCACTACCCACCACGGTCGTGTACATCACTCTGGCTGTCCTGGTCGGGCCTGCCCTCACTCAGCTTGGCATAGTGCCGCTCGCAGCCCATCTGTTTCTCTTTTACTTCGGCATGCTTTCCCTGATCACACCACCTGACTGTCTCGCCACTTACACGGCGGCTGCCATCGCTCACTCGGATTTCTGGAAAACCGGGTGGACCGGTATGAGATTGGGAATCGCCGCCTACATCGTCCCCTTCGTGTTTGCCCTCCATCCGGCCCTGATTCTCAAGGGCACGACCGAGGAGATCATCGTGGCTATCGCCACGTCAGCGATCGGCGTGATCCTCCTCGGCATCGGCTGCGCGGGATATCTTTTCCGCCCATTGGGCTGGGCAAAGCGTGGAGTCCTCTGGCTCGCCGCTCTTCTCCTGCTCCTCCCGTCGTGGGGTGGCGTCTGGCTCATGATCGACGCTGCCGGAGGCGTCCTAGGTCTTCTTTTTCTTTTATGGGAGTGGAATCGGAGTGCTGCCCGCGACGCGCCTCTCGCTCAGCCAAACAGCAGCGGGCCATGAATTGTAGGGTCGGGTTTCAAACCCGCCCCTACCAGATTGCGCCTTGACGTTTACTCTCATTTCAATCCGTAGCCAACGGCGATTTTTTCGATGAAGCCGCTTTCGTCGAGTTTGCGGATCAGGCGGCTGTCGACGATCTCTTCGACTTTCACGTTCCCTACTTTGGGATTTTGCGTCGCCATTAGCCTGCGAATATTGCGCAGCGCGTCGAGCGATGGGAAGGGCTTGCGCTCGACACTGGTGAGATAGTCCTGGTATCCCTCCGCCGCGACACTGGGATCGTTGATTTGGAAGCGCCGCATCATGGTCTTGATGACTACGGATTTGTTCATCGGAGCCAGGCTGAAAGCAAGACTCTCTACAAGAGTCATTAAAATCTTCTCCGCGACGTCCGTTCGCTTTTGCAGGTAATCCTGCGAGACCACGATCGCCTGATTCAGCATGGGAATATTGGCCGGCTGCAGTTCGGCAATAACGGAGAATCCTTTCGTCTTGAGCCTTCGCACCAGAGCGCCGTCAAGCACCGCGGCATCGACTCTTCCGGCCTCCAGCGACTGGCCGATCAACACTGAATCTCCAATGACGAGAAGGTTCAGATTGTCCCGCTTGGGCTCGAGGCCGACGTGCTCCAGCGCGAGCATTGTATGCATCCACGTGCTGCCGCCTATGCTTTGAATGCCGAATCTTTTACCCCTCAAATGCTCCGCCGTTTTGATGTTCGGGCTGGCCACTAACGTATGGGTAAGCTTGCTGGAAACAGAGGCAAGAATCTTAAGATATAGACCCTGGGCCGCCGCTCCAACCACCGCCGTTCCGCCCGTATATCCGACCTCAATGTCACCCGAAATCAGGCTTGCAACCAAGGTGGGCGCGCCTTTGATGAGAACAAGCCTCGACTCGATTCCGTTCTTTGCGAAAAGCCCTTGTTCTTGAGCGATGATCAGCGGAATGGTCCGTGGACTGATCGCCGCATAGCCTACGGTGATCTTGACTTGGGCGAATGCGGAACCGACGTTGACGGCGATTACGGATAGAAAGGCAAGCTCATACTTGCTGAACATACTTTTCCTCCTTCTCTCAGAGTCGTTAAGACCGTGAAAAGCGAGCAGACAGAATCGAGGTCCTATTACATACGAGAAACAGTGTTCGGGCGTCAAATCCTTACAATTGCGCAGGCGGCGACGACTCATTTAGGTGAGTCACTGCCTCTGTCCCTGTCTCAAAGAAAGATTCTTCGCTTCAGCAAACTGTGTGAAAACCAGCCGACCCCCTTCGACCGTGCTCAGAGCCAGCCCTGAGTTTATCGAAGGGGGCGATCGGCTAAATATTGGACGTTAATTGACGGTTCGTGCTGAGCTGAGTCGAAGCACAATTGAGAGTTTTCACACCGTCTCGCGCTCAGCGTGGACGCTCGAGATCGTCGTCTTGAATGACCCCGAGATTGATTGAGCGACCGGATTAGAATACGATGCTGTCAGGAAGTTTTCTATTTAAGGGGCAAGACTCATGGCACTATCCAAACGCAAAGTAATGCTGATGGCAGTTAGTCTTTTTGCTGTAGTCGGATTATCGCAGATTATTTTAGAGAGTTACGCCGACGCGCGCGCGGGCGGGGGCCGCTCCGGCGGCTTTCGCGGCTCCAGAAGTTATCAGTCTCCTAGCAGGCCGTCACAACCCAGAAGAGAAGCAACTCCACCGCCACAACAACCTAGTCCATTTGCGCCCCAATCCGGCGGCTTTATGCGCGGACTTGGCATGGCAGTCTTAGGAGGATTTCTGGGCTCGATGCTCTTCTCTGGCCTAGCTCATGGCTTTGGCGGCCTTGGCGGCTTTGGCGGCAGCGGCTTTGGACTGATTGAGATCCTTCTGGTCGCCGGCTTGGGATATTTTCTCTACCGTAAATTTCGCGGTTCCGCGGCCGCGAGCGGTTACGGTCCGATGCAATATCAGAATACCGGATATCAAGTCCCCAGTAGCACCGGCTATCAAGCTCCTAGCGGCGCCCCGGTCCAGGAACAGCCGCCATCCAATGATGTCGATTATCGGTCCTTGACGATGATGGACCGAAGCTTCGATCCCAATCGGTTCCTAAAGACAGCTCAGGACACCTTTTTCAAAGTTCAGGGCGCGTGGAACAAACAGGATACAGCAGCGCTGAGCGCCCTTTGCGGGTCCCAGCTGATGCAAACTTGGCAAGAGGAGTTGGATCATCTCCGCGCCCGCGGGCAGCAGAACAAGATGGAGAACATTGCCCTGCGGGAGAGCGAGATTACCGAAGCGTGGACGGAAAACGGCGAAGACTTTATTACCGTGCGCCTTCACGCCAATCTTCTCGACTATACCGTCGATGCAAAGAGCGGTGCGGTTGTCAGTGGAAGCAACTCCGAGCCGATCGAGTTCCAGGAGTACTGGACCTTTAACCGTCCTGTGGGGCCTAACGCGTGGAAGTTAGCGGCCGTGCAACAGGCGTAACAAATCTCACCCAACCTTTTTTTTCGAATCAGCAGCGCACGACACCGTGCGCTGCTGTGCTTCTAGCCGATCAAAGCCCGGATCGCTGGCCGTTTTCGTTTCCTGTCGCCTCTCGCTCATTTTCTCCCGCTCCACAACTGATCCATGAAGCCGCTTTTTTCCATCTCGTCGAGATAGCGCGTATCGATCATTTCCTGAGGCTTGACAGTTTTAGCGCGCGGATCGGTGGGCGCGATTTCGTCCAACGTAGACTGGAGACCCTCGGGCTTGATCGCTAATCTCGG
>DASQUN010000503.1:0-2587 GCA_035641275.1 Candidatus Udaeobacter sp.
CCGGGCAAGTGATGGCCCATCGCGCCGAAGGCCGCGACATAAAGATAAATATCCTGCGCGCTCCATCGCCTCTGAGCGATTGTAAACAACGGAATCAAGAGCACCGGCGTGCCGACAAAGAACAGCAGGTCCCGCCACCGATCGAGAATCCAGAGGGACTTTGGTCGCGATGGAGATGGAGTAGCCCCACGGTCGCTTGCCGAAAGGGGGATTGCAGCCGAGGCAAATGTTTGCTGCGTCGCCATCGCCGTGTGATTAAAGATCAGATCGGGAAAAAAAGCAAGTCTCAGCCACGCGCCGGATCGCGATCTGGACGAGTTATGTAATTTTTACTTCAGATTCCTCGCACAACGAACACAAAGTTCACAAAGAAATCTCGGAGGACTCTTCTTCGTCTAACTGACCATTGATGATTCGCTTAATGCCATTCTTTAGATGTCTTTCCCCCCGAAGTTGATGAGCAGACCAAGTTTCAGCCCGCTGAGGCGCAATTGCGTGAGGACCTGCTTCGCGTGAACTGGGAGCAGCGCTTCCACAGATTTGAGTTCCGCGATCACCTTTCCGTTCACGACGATGTCGGATCGAAAGGCTTCATCAAAGCGAATGTCATCGTACAAGATCGGCATTGCCTTCTGACGCTCCGCACTTAAGCCTCTCTTTCTTAGCTCGTAGGCCATTATCACCTCATAAACCGATTCGAAAAGGCCTGGACCGAGTTTCGTATGAACGTGAAAAGTCGCGTCTAAGATCTGCTTCGCGATTTCGTTTTCCGTCATCGTCTTGGTCGTGGCCGTAGTGTCCTTTGTGCGAGACTATTTCTGCTGCCAGGCCGAAAATTTCTCTAGCAGCAAACTCAAGGTGGATTTTGTTAAAATTTCGCGATCTCTCGGAACCAACGCAAAGCGCGCTCTACTTCTTGCTTTTTCACTTGATGGCCGCCGGAGAAGCGCTCAAGACGCACATGCTGGAATCCGGTCCGCTCCAGGGAGGCCTTCACCCGATCGTGATCCTGCGGTTTGGCGACGTTGTCACTCTGACCACTACTTAGCCAGATGGGAATCCCGAGAAAATCTCCGCCAGGCCTGTAGTCTCTGTAGGCTTCGCTCAGCCGATCCTCGTTGATACCGCTAAGAAAGAATCCGCATGTTTTGACCGATCCGGTCTTGGCGAGCATCGCCCCCAACACCGCACTGCGCTTGGCTCCGCCGGAAAAACCGCCGAATGCCACCGGCCATTTGGCCGACTGCGGCCATTCCCTGCGCATTGATTCGAGCGCTGCTGCGAGTATCGCGAGGCGCCATTGGGTCGAATCGAGGCGAGGTCTGATTGTCGCGTCCGATGCGAGGAGAACCCATCCCTCGGCCAGCGCGGGCCGACGGTACCACTCGGCATCCATTGGGCTCGTACGGTTGAAGTCGCTAGTCGAAGTAATGATAAAAATCGGCCAGTTACGTGCGGGATCAAAGCCAACGGGAAACGTTAATACCGCTCGCCCTGTTTCGGGTCGCGGATTACCAGCTTGCGTTGCGATATCTTGAAACGATTTCGCTACCGGAAAGCGAATCTCCACGGTAGCGCCGCCTCGAACCGGTTGACCGGCCAGAGTAACACCTTGCGCTGCAATTACGAGCAACCGGCAACAAAAAAGGATGCTCAGAATGGAACGCATGATTGCTAAATCAAAAAAGGGCGGGCCCCGAAAGCTTTCGGGGCCCGCCTCACTGCAACCTTACTTTTTGTCCCGCATGCGCGGGACTGCGCCCTAGAATTTCTTACTCAGGGCAACGTACCAGAAACGATTACGAATCGAGTAGAGCGACGTATCGTAGTTGTCGTTGAACGCTCCCAAGACCGTCGGTGGTTGGCGGTCAAACGCATTTACCACACCGGCTGTCACTTTGGTGCCCCAGAGCATCCGCTGCCAGAACGAGCCAGTCTCCACGGCCGTCACTGGCTCTACTGGCTGCTTGCCCAGCGGGCTCTTGAAGTCCTTGCCCTCCTTGGAGTAGCCAGGGACAGGCGCTTCCACCGGCGGCGGCCTGACGAACTCATAGCTCGCCTGCAAATCGAGCGTCGTGTACTCCGCCACCCGCCGAGACAGGCTCCACCGTTGTGCCTCAGTCGGTTCGCTTATTAGTTCGTTATTCGCGATGAACGAGGGATCATCAAGGAAATCGCTGATGTAGTTGCCTTGGGCAACGAAATCAAGAATCCCGGGTCCAAGTTTATACTCCCATTCCAGGCGGACAAACCCCTTGTTAAAGGGAATAGCCCCGGGAGCCAGCGGAAGCGTGCCGTTGTTATAGTTGCCACGGAAGTCGTTAAAGGGCAGGCCCGGACCCGCTGACGCCTTCCAGGTAAAGAAGTGGTTGTAGCCAAGTGTAAACGTAAATTTGCCGAAGTTCGTCGTCGGCAGCTCGTAATTGGCGTTCACATCTATGCCTTGAACGAAACGGACACCCGCGTTGCCGGGCGTAGAATCGATTCCTAGCGCATTTCCGAATGAATCACGGGTTACCCCAAGGCCCGTGCCTCCGGGGCCGTCAATGGTTCCAGAACCGTTGCCAAAACCATCCGGATCGACGAC
>DASQUN010000504.1:0-10145 GCA_035641275.1 Candidatus Udaeobacter sp.
GCGCTAAGAGGTGAGCCGGTGGAGGTGGTCAAGGCTGAAACAGTCGATCTGGAAGTCCCGGCGACTGCTGAAATCATCATTGAAGGGACCATCTTACCCAACGTAAGGGAAGTCGAAGGCCCGTTCGGAGAAGTGTCGGGCTACTATACACCATCCAATGCCAAACCGATCATCGAGGTGAGCGCCATTACGCATCGCAAGAATCCGATTTATCAAGCCGCGCTAACCGGAATGCCGACAACTGAGAACCACATCCTCAAGCAACTGCCGCTCGAGGCAACGTTTTACTGGATGTTGAAGAAAGAGTTTCCCGGCGTAAAAGCCGTACATTTCCCCGCTGCGGGCACCGTCGGCATGATTTGCGTCGTCTCGATGAAGCAAGCTTACGAATGCGAGGCGCGCAACGTGATCGCGACGATGATGGGCAGCCGCCGCAACAAGATTACAATCGTCGTTGACGACGACGTTGACCTCTATGACATGGAAAAAGTCCTTTGGGCAATCGCCACAAGGACGCAGGCGGATGAAGACGTGATCATTTTTCCGCGTCTGGTGGCGACGGCAATGGACCCGTCGGTGAGAAAACTCAGGGTGGGCTCGAGTCTTGGGATCGATGCGACCAAGCCGTTTGGCCAACCGTTCCCGGAAATGGTTACGGTTCCCGGAGCGGAGAAGGTGTCGCTGGACGATCTGAAGTGATTTCGAAGCCGAATGCATCGAAAGGAGGACTGAAGTCATGATTGTCGCAGAAGGGCCCGAGCAATACCGACTCATCACGCAGAACGATCACGGAGATCTGGCGGGGCAGTTCGCCGCGCACTGGGGCAACGACACATTCGCGCGGCTCAATCCCTATCAGTCGATGGTGCTGGCCGCCGAAGCTCACGACAACGGCTGGTGGCACTGGGACGTCAATCCATCGGTGAATGACCAGGGAGTCCCGCTGGCCTTCACGCAAACACCGAGAGAGACACGTTCAAATTTCTACGGCAAGGGCATCGACGGCGTCGCAGACAAGGACCTTTACGCCGGGCTGATGGTGAGCATGCACGGCGTCGGGTTGCCGCAGCAGCGCTACGGAACGATGGCCTCCATGACCAAGAGGGTGGACGAGTACTCGTTGAAGTTTATCGAGGAGCGCGAGCCCACCCATAAAGTGATGATGGAGCAGGTCGCCAGGATGGAGCAATACGCGGGAGCCAACACCCCCGACGGGATCTGGTTCAATTACAGAATGATGCAAGTCTTTGACCGGCTCTCGCTGTTTTTCTGCGCCAATTTCGACATCGTTTCCGTTCCGGAGACCGGCGCCCACTCCGCGGGCAAGGGTTATTATGGACCGATCATCGATCCGACTCCGATCCGGTTCGGCGTGGCGGACGGAGTCGTGCGGCTTCGGGCGGTCGACAAGTCGGCGGCCGTTGCCGACCCGTACCCGTTCGATCAGTCTCCGCTCAAACTCGGAGTCAGGGGCAGACTGATTCCTCGCATCGCGTACAAGAACCAGGAACACTTCCGGGAGGTATACGCGAAGACGCCGCGCGAGGTTTTCGAGTTTACCGTAAAGGCGCCGTGAGCCGCGATTTCTATTTTGTGAAGGAGCATGGGATGAAATTTGCCGGCAATTTGACGATTACCCGGCCGGTGGAAACGGTCTGGGAGTTTCTCTGGGACGTTGAAAAGTTGTCCCGGTGCATACCGGGCTGCCAGAGCGTCAAGACGATCAAGGAGCGGGAAAAGTACGAATTAAAGATAAAGGACAGCGTTGGTCCGATTACCGTCCAGTTCGAGATGTTGGCCGATGTCAAGAAACTCGACCCGTTGAAGCGCATCGAGATCGCCATGGAGGGAAAGGACTTTAGAGCCGGAGGCGTGCGCCAGACGATGGCGCTTGCGCTCACGCCCAAGGGCAACGAAACCGAGATCGGATTCGAAACCGACGTCAATGTCTTCGGCAGGCTGGGAACGCTCGGCTATCCGTTCGTTAAGAAAAAGGCCGAAACCGTCATCAAGGAATTCGGAGACAAGGTCAAGAGCACGATAGAGGCAACCCAGTAGGAGCGGATGATTGAAGATGGACAGGAAATTAATAAGACCCAAATCGTTGGACGAAGCTCTAGGGGAACGAGCCAAATACGGCAGCGACGGATTGCCGATAGCCGGAGGGCAATCGCTCCTCGTGCTGTTGAGAAACAAGCTGATCGATCCGCAGGTCCTGATCGATCTGGAAAACGTAACGGATCTGCACGGCCTGAAAGGCGGAGGGGATGGCTTATCGATCGGCGCAATGACAACCATCTACGGTCTTTCGTCGTCTTCGGACGTACAGAGAGCGGCGGCGGTTCTCGGTCAAGCGGCGTCCAAGGTCGGATCGACGGCGATCAGAAACCTCGGAACGATCGGCGGCAATCTCTGCCACAACGAACCCGGAGCGGACCTGCCGCCGGCGCTCCTGGCTCTGAACGCCGTGGTTGAGCTGCGCAGCACGAAAGCTGCTCGAAAGCTCCCGTTGGGCGACTTTTTTCAAGGTTATTTTGAAACCGCCGTTCAGCCGGACGAGCTGCTCTGCCGGATCGAAGTTCCGAAACTGCCTGCCGGCGCATCGGCAGTCTATTTAAAGCATGCGATCAGCTCGGAAGATCTCGCGATCGTGGGAGTGGCCGTCGTTCTATTGCCGGACCGGAAAAAAGCTCGGGCGGTGAGCGAGATCAGAATAGGTTTGGGGGGCGTGTCGGCAGTACCCTTCAGGGCGACGAAGGCCGAAAGTGTGCTCAAAGCCACGGTGCTCAATGACGAGGCCATCCGCGAGGCCGGAGAGATCGCCTCTGCCGAGACAGAGCCCATGACCGATCCACACGGCTCCGCCGAGTATCGACGAAAGATGGTCAAAGTCCTGGTACGCAGGGCGATCGCGGCGTCGCTTGAGCAAATGGAAAGGAACGGAAATGGCGAAGCTTAAACTCCGAATCAACGGCGAGGAGAGCGAAGTCGAGGCCAAGGAGACGGCGTTGTTGTTGGACGTCCTCAGGCAAGGGCTGGACTTGACGGGCACGAAGCGCGGATGCGAGACGAGCCATTGCGGAGCGTGCACCGTGTTGTTGAACGGCGTGGCGGTGCATAGCTGCGTGGTTCTAGCGGCGCGATGCGAAGGAAAGGAAATCACGACCGTCGAAGGTCTGACCGAAAACGGGGAGTTGAACCCGCTTCAGCGGCTGTTTCTCAAGTACGGGGGCCTTCAGTGCGGTTATTGCACGCCTGGCATGCTGATGGCGGCGACGGCGCTTCTCAAACGTAATCCCAAGCCGACTTTGGAAGAGATCAAAAGCGGCCTCGACGGCAATCTTTGCCGTTGCACCGGCTACACGGGGATTTTTGAGGCGATTCAGGCCTGCGCGGAAAATAGCTAAGCGCGGCCATCGCGAAAGGCGTTGGCCGAGACGGCAGGAATTATGAGCAGGGCGAATAGAGCAAAAGCTAAAACCGGCGGGTTTTCGTCCGTCGGTAAACCCGCGCCCAGAATCGAGGGGTTCCAAAAAGTCTCGGGTCAATCCCGCTATACGGCGGATAACCTGTTGCCGGGAACCATCTGGGGAAAAGTTCTGCGCAGCCCTTATGCCCATGCGCGCATCACACGGATCGATGCTGAACGGGCAAAAGCCCGGCCCGGTGTTTTGGCCGTGCTCACCGCGGCCGACGTTCCCGAAGTGCTTACCGGCCGTCGCCTGCGCGATATGCCGATGCTCGCGCGCGATCGCGCGCGTTTCATCGGCGAGAAAGTGGCCGTCGTCGCCGCCGAGGATCGCAATGTGGCGGAAGAAGCCGCTCAGCTGATCGAGGTGGAATACGAAGAGTTAACGCCCGTGTTCGATCCGCTGGCGGCGATCACGGAAGGGGCGCCGGTGCTGCATGAGGGCTTGCAGGATTACAAGGGCTTGCCCAAGCTCGCTAACCGAATCAACAATACCTATTCGCATGAAGAGTGGCTCTTGGGCGATATCGAACAAGGCTTTCGGTACTCCGACCATATTTTTGAAGACCGTTTTACCACGCAACATGTGCACCAATCCTATTTGGAGCCGCACTCGAGCGTCCTTTCCATCGATCGCGAAACCGGCACCATCCATGTTTGGGTAAGCAACAAGGTTCCTTATAACACCAAGCAGAGTCTCTCGGACGCCATCGGCGTGCCGGCGGAAAAAATCGTCATCCACGTTTCCGCGATCGGCGGCGACTTCGGCGGCAAGGGCGCCCTCATGGATCTTCCGCTCTGTTATTTCCTGGCGCGAAGCACCGGCCGGCCGGTCCGCATGATCATGACCTACACCGAAGAGCTCATGGCTGCCAATCCGCGCCACGCCGCAGAGATCATGATCAAGACGGGACTGAGAAAAGACGGTCGGATCATGGCGCGGCAAATTAAAGTCTACTGGAACGGCGGCGCTTATGGGGCGATGAAGCCCATCCCGACGGTCAACTTGCCCGGCGCCGTCAAGGCGGCCGGCGCCTACAGCATTCCCCATGTCAAAATCGATTCGTACGCGATTTACACCAACAGCGTTCCGTGCGGCCATTTTCGCTCGCCGGGATTAGTGCAACTGGCGTTCGCCGGAGAATCGCAGATCGATATGATCGCTGCGGCACTGAAGATGGACCCGCTCCAGTTGAGAGTGTGTAATGCGCTGAAGGACGGCGATCCGACTCCCGACCAAAACGGCATGATCGACGTCAAATGCAGAGAAGTGCTTGAAACCGCCGCCGCCGTCACGAACTGGAAAAAGTGGAAGAAGCCCGCGCAGGTGGGACGAGGCATTGCGCTTTCCTACCGCCACGTCGGTCTCGGTGATGCCAATGCGCGCATGAAGGTCGGCCCGGATGGCAGGATCTCGATCTTGACGACGTACGCGGACACCGGGACCGGAGCGCACACGATTCTCTGCCAGATGGTTGCCGAAGTGCTGGATGTTCCGTTCCATCAGGTGGGCCTGGAGGTTGGCACCACCGATAGTTTCCGGTCCGAGTCGGGAACGGGCGCCAGTCGGGTGACCTTTGTCCTGGGACAGGCGGTGTTGGATGCCGCCGCGAAGCTGAAGATGGTGCTCCGCGAACGGGCGGCGGAAATGCTGGGCGTATCCGTCGATAAGGTTATTCTGAAAGGCGGCCGGCTGTCGGCCGAACCCGCCGGCTCCCGCTCGCTGTCGCTTGCGGAAGTCGCCGCGGCGACAAAAAATCAACCACTCGAGGTGGAGAGCTATCACGCCGAGACCGAAACCCCTCCGGAGGGAGTCTTCGCCGCCTGCATAGCCGAAGTTTATGTAGACGTGGCGACCGGGCAGATCCATCTGCGCAAGTTGGACACGATCCACGATGTGGCGACGATTCTCAACCCCGTGGGCCACCAGGGCCAAATCGACGGCGGCACTGTGCAGGGTCTCGGCTATGTTCTGATGGAAGAGATGGTCATGGAGGACGGCAGAGTTACGACGCTCAACCTCGGAGAATATAAAATACCCAACATCCAAGACATTGCTCCCTTGAAGACCACTTTGGTGCGCGGCACCGCGGGCGCATCCCCGTTTCAAAGCAAGGAAATTGGGGAGAGCGCCATCTCCCAAGTCGCCCCTGCAATTGCGAATGCGGTTTATGATGCTGTCGGAGTAAGAATCAAGGACTTACCTATTACCGCCGAAAAGGTTTACTTCGCTTTGCAAGCCAACAAAAGCTGAGAAATCGCGTGCAAAGGGAGGAGGCATTATGAAACTGCTCTTTTTGATGGTCTTGCTCTTTCTGGCTTGGTCAGATTCGGCTCTCGGCCAGCCACTTAAGGAAATTCGCATTGGTTCTAGCGATATCAGCTTCAGCAACTTCTCGACCTATTATGCGCGGGATCGAAAGTTCTTTGAAAAAGAAGGTTTCGACGCGAAGATCATTATCGTCAAGACAGAGGCCGCGCTACCGGCCCTTTCAGCGGGTGAGCTCGACTACACTACGTTCAGCACTTCAGCGATTGACGCGGCCTTAAGGGGACTGCCCCTGCGCTTGATTGCCGTAACTGTCAAGCAGCCGGTTATAGGATTGGTTGTTCGGGAGGGCGTCAATCAAGTGCATGATCTCAAAGGAAAACGGATAGGCATCAGTTCTCTTGGCGGGCTGACTCACGTGGCAGCCCTAGCCGTCTTGAAACACTACGGTCTTAATCCTAAGGATGTAACCCTCTTGGCCATTGGCAGCGGCGTGGCGCGTTTGGTGGCGATGAGAAAGGGTGGGCTCGATGCGGCGTTAATGAATTCGCCGCAGGATATCCAGGCCGTGAAAGAGGGCTTTAAAGTTCTGCTGGATGTCGGAACTGTTTATCAATTGCCGTTCGGCGGTCTCAGCACGACCTTGACTAAAATGGGGGAGAACCCGGCTGAGGTTAAGCAGGTGATCAGGGCCGTGCTCCTGGCAACCCAAGCTCTCCTTAAACCCGAGAACAGGGATGATGCGATCAATCACGCGGCCGCTCTGTTTAAGATCGAGCGCGGCACGGCTGCTGAGTTTCACCGCAGGATGGTTTCAGCCCTCAGTCCAACAGGGGTAGTGGAACTGGACAAAATAAGACTCGCCATAGAGAGTGCTGTAGACAGGGGACTGATACAGAAGCCTCTCGAGCCGGAAGCGGTGGTGGATTTTTCGATTGTTAGGAACATGCGCTTTTGAAACCGAAGGCATGGAAAAGAATAAAAGGAGCGTATCTATGCAAGGTGAAGCAAGCGAAGCAATCGTCAGGGGCCTCAAGGCCGCTGGTGGCGATCTGTTCTCCCATCAATCCGGGGAAAGGTTGCCGCCTCGAATCGCGCTGCCCGATAAAGGTCGAGCGCTGCAAATCGATTGAGCCATTGCTTGAGGAAAAAACCTCCGGCCGGCAGGTCGCTTACCATGAAACTTAACATTTGATCAGAGGGGTTTGCCCGAGCGGCGCTCATTGTTTTTTTGAAATAGAAAGGTTGCGAATAATGGAACCGGCACTGGCTCGGAGACTTGTTGGCGGTCTGCGCGACGCGGGCATTACTTTTGTTTCCTATCTGCCAGAGACCCGGCTAAGTCAGATCCTCCCTCTAATGCGCGAAGATCCCTCGTTCATGGTTGTGCCGGTTGCCAATGAGTCGGAAGGAGTTTCGATCGCGGCCGGAGCGTCATTGGGCGGAACCCCCGCCGCGGTTTATATGGAAGGCAGTGGAGTCTATGTGGCCTCGTATAATTTGCTCGTAATCGGTAAACGGCTCGGTGTGCCGATGCTGCTGATCGTTGCCCACTATGGCAGCATGATGGACAGGCGAAATAGTTTCCTCTACGCTTCTCCCGGTCTTCATCTGCCAGCCAATTTGGAGTCCTTGAACATCCCTTATGAGGTTCTCGAAGATGGCAATCACCTGGAGAACAAGATCCAGGGAGCCGTTCGGATGATGCACGCGATCAAACAGCCGGTCGCGCTTCTTTTTACTGGAGAGTTTACCGTATGAATCGCTATGAGTGCTTCGAGTTTCTAGCTCCCCTAGTCAAGGACGAGCTCATTATCGGCTCCCTCAGCGGGCAGCGTGTCGAATGGGGTCACCTGTCACACCATGAGGGAAACTTGTTGGTGGCGTGCATGGGCGCAGCATTGGGAATCGGCATCGGATTGGCTCTCGTCCTCCCGCATCGAAAGGTCTTCGTGTTGGAGTCTGACGGAAGTATGCTTCTGTCTCTCTACAATCTGCCGACTTTAGGAAGTCTTAAACCCTCGAATCTTGCCGTCTTTGTCTTCGACAATGAAATCTATAGCGGGACGCGGATCAGCGAGCCCACCGCGACGGCTGGCAACACTGATCTGGCCGCCGTGGCGCGAGATTGTGGCATCTCCGAGGCCGCTGCGGTTTCCGATCTCGATTCCTTCAAGGTCCGGGCAAGAAGAGCCCTTGAGGAAAACCTGCTTCAGTTTGTCGTCTGCAAAGTGGACAAGACAACGGGGCACCGTCAAATCCAACGACCCACCGAAGATCTCTGGGAGCATAAATATCGGTTCGTGAGATACCTGGAAAGAACGGAAGGCAAACGGATTTTTGTCGGCCGCGGCTAAACTAGTGAACGGATTCGAAAACCTCGGTGTCGGCACCGATGGCACCACATCCATGAGCGAGACTCTGGAGCTCGCAAGAGAGGCCGATCGTTTAGGTTTTCACAGTTTCTGGTTGTCAGAAGGGTACCATTCGAGAAGCGCGGTAGTCAGGGCGGCCTTAATCGCGACTGCCACGAGAAAAATAAAAATCGGCCTCGGCATCTTAAGCCCCCATACCAAACACCCCGCTTTGCTGGCGATGGAAGCGGCTTCCCTTGATGAGATAGCGCGCGGCAGAGTTTTCCTGGGCATCGGCAGAGTCTTGAACGCGCTTAGAAAACACGCATTCGATAGCGCAGGGACGGCGCAAATCATCAAAGAATCGGCCGAGATCATCAAAGGAATGCTAAGCGGCAAGTTGATTGAGTACGAAGGAAGCAGGTTTAAGATTCTTCCGCCTGGCAGCCGGCTTGATCTGGAACCCTGCGGCGAGATACCGGTCTACGTCGGCGCGACGGGACCCGAGATGCTCCGACTCGCCGGAGAATATGCAGACGGTATCATCTTCAACTATCCTTGTACTCCGAGCTTCGTAAGGTGGGCCATGCCGTTCGTTGAGCAAGGGCTTTCGCGCTCATCACGGAGTTTGGAAAATTTCGATGTCGCGGCTTACCTGCTCGTATCGGTTGACGAGAACGAGAAAAAGGCGGTGGACGCAGCCAAACGATTTGTTGCGCAAAAACTGCCCACGAGGCATTCCGAAATGCTTCGCCATGCCGGCGTGACCGAAAAAGAATTAAGTGCAGTGAAAGGAAACGTGGAAAGAGTGGGCCTCAGCAAGGCCGCGGCGGCTCTCGATGATGAAGTCGTTCGCAAAGTCACCATCGCGGGTAGCCCGTCTCAAGTCCTCGAGGGTATTGCGAGCTTTCTCGGCACCGGCCTCAAGCTCCCGATCGTCTGGGAGATTATCGGTCCGGATCGCCTGCGCTCCCTCGGTTTGATCGCGAGAGAAGTCATGCCAAAACTACGGGATAATCGGCCGGGTCAAATATAGAGGACAGACCAGAATTTTTCCTCCTAACGCAGGCCATTCCCTAATCATCACGACGGACCCATTGAAGCAGCTGATAGTTCCGAACGGAAAGCGAAGGTAATTATGGATCATCCGAATTCGCGCGCGTATTATCGATGGGTTCGGTTTGGGTGACTGCTATTGGGCTGATGCCGGCTCAATATTCGGGGCCGTTGCAGTTAGTGTCAGAACCGCCAGGGATACAGTTGCAAAGTTCGGAGCGGCCCTCGACACACAAGGTGAGTCATGGCTGCGGCAGGGGCAAATTCGGGGGCACATGAATATTCATAACTATAGAAAAGATTAGATTTTAACAGGTTATGTCCATTGTTCGATTCCCCCCGCCTCCACCAAATTTTTGCGAAGCAGAAATGTGTCAGGTCGGTTGATGTAACATCCCTTTAGTCAGTGCCGCAAGCACCTTCGAAAGGACCTCCCATTCCGCTTGAGTTCCGCGCAGATCCGACGCGTTGATAATAGCGAAATATCAGGCTGCCGATCAACTTCTGTCGCCGGCATAGCTCCACGCGGAACGCACTCAAAATAGTCTTCGTGCACTCCAGAAAAAGTTCTTCCTGTCCTTGTATACCACCTACCGTTCCCTCGGCGATATTCAGCGAAATGGCAAGAGACGCCCTTCGCAATTGACCGACCAAGTGGCAGCGGACTTTGCTGGCGAATCGTTGTGTAAGTCTGTCGATTCTTTCTGCAACATCGACCGCTCTTTGGCAGACCTCCAATTCTTCCATATGAAATTCATAGGATGCTCCTCTCTCGTTGGTTTGATCGTTCGGCGCGACAAAGGCTCTATCGTAACGCCGAACCGTGGGTATGCTATGCTGCCAGCACTCCACGGACAAGCCGCGTTTTCCGGTTGACTCACCACGGAGCGAATAACGAGTGAGGCCGAGGCGCGAACGCAGCGGCAGCACGCAGCAAAAGGACGGGGAGGAAGGAGCGTTTAATTGCGGACGCATGCAAAAAGCATAAAGTCGCTAC
>DASQUN010000505.1:0-4356 GCA_035641275.1 Candidatus Udaeobacter sp.
AAGAACCCGCCCGACGCGCTGCATCCGTATGCTAAATTCCGCATGGATGCGGTGCAAGCCCAAGACCACATGGCGTGGGAAACCCAGGGGCCGATCGCCGATCGCACGCGCGAGCGTTTGACCTCTTCGGACCGTGGCATAGTCATGTTAAGGGAAACCATGATGCGCGAAATGAACCGGGTGGCCGAGGGGCTCGATCCCATGGGAGTTCACAGGGATCCCGCTCAAAATACCATGGTGGATACCCATCTCATGGAATCCATCGCGCAAAGTACCCAGGAGCGCGCGCCGCGCGCGGTCAACGAGTAAGCGCAACTTCGACTTGCTCTCCGCGTCCAGGGGACGCGGAGAGCTTCTTCTTCAGTCAAAAACTCCACTCTTTGTTGCCTTGGAATTGGCGGAAGAATATGATTCTCTCGCCATTGGCACTTCTGAAAATAGGTATTTCTTATTGACCGCGAGGAGGATTCGATGAGCGATCATTCTCAGCTGCGTGAGCTCGTTGCCCAGTCATGTCGAATCCTGGGGAAGCTCAATTTGACCAAAGAACCCAGCGGTCACGTGAGCGCGCGGGTTCCGGGCACGGACAAGGTTCTGATTAAGGCCAGAGGGCCGGAGGAGTCCGGCCTGCGCTTTGTCACCGCTGACGATATTATTACGGTCGATTTTACAGGAAAAAAGGTCGAAGGTCGCGACGGTCTAGCGACTCCCCAAGAGGTTTTCATCCACACCTGGTTGTACCGCACCAGACCGGACGTCCAGTGCGTCGTTCACGTTCATCCCCTGACGGTGGTGCTCTTCACAATCTGTAACCAGCCGATACAGCCACTCATCGGCGCCTACGATCCCAGTGCTTTACGGCTCCTTATGGAAGGAGTGGCGACCTATCCTCGAAGCATTACCGTTGCCAGTGAAAAGCTCGGCGAGGAGTTCGCCGGCACCATGGGTAAGAAGTCCGCCTGTTTGATGCGAGGTCACGGCATTACCACGGCCGCTGCCGGTGTCGAAGAAGCGACGCTCACGGCGATCAAGCTCAACGACCTGGCGGAGATTAATTATCGAGCCCATCTTCTCGGCATCCCGGAACCGATTCCCCAAGAAGACATTGACGTTCTCGTGGGTAGAGTGCGTGGCAGAACCAGCGCCGTTCACTCCGCTTCTTCCTGGCGTTATTACTGTAAGCTGCTCGATGAATAGTCTCGTGTTGTCCGGGTGCTGAACCCATGGCGCAGCCGGTCCTCGAGTTTCGCGATGTCACCAAGCGTTTCGGGGGCGTCGCGGCCGTCGATGAAGTCAGCTTTTCCATTCAGCCGGGTGAAATTTTCACTCTTCTCGGCCCTTCGGGCTGCGGTAAAACAACCACTTTGCGACTGGTTGCGGGTCTCGAAGAGCCCGATGACGGTGAAATTTTCGTTAACGGAATACCCGTAGCCGCGCCTCGGAGCGGCATCTTTATCCCGCCCGACAAGAGGCAGATGGGCATGGTTTTCCAATCCTACGCCATCTGGCCGCATCTGACCGTGTTCGAGAACGTCGCATTCCCGTTACGAGTCCGCGGTGAGCCCGCTTCAACCCTCAATCAACGGGTGCGCCATGCGTTGGAGACCGTAGGTCTTGGGGGTCTTGAGAAACGCGGGGCGACGGAATTATCGGGTGGCCAGCAACAGCGCGTGGCGCTTGCTCGCTCTCTCGTTTATGCCCCGGCCATTTTGCTGTTGGACGAGCCGCTGTCCAATCTCGATGCCAAGCTGCGCGAGCAGATGCGCTTTGAAGTCCGCGCGCTCCAGAAGAAGCTTAATTTGACGGTTCTCTACGTCACGCACGATCAAGCCGAGGCGATGACCCTATCCGATCGCATGGCGTTGGTTCATCGGGGCCGCTTCGAGCAAGTCGGAACTCCGGCCGAGCTTTACGAGAAACCCGCGACAACCTTCGTCGCTGAGTTTTTGGGACGGACCGTTAGCTTGGACGGCGCGATCGTGAAGAATCTTTCGGGTTGTTGGGTCGAGCTCGGTACGGGCGAAGTGCGCATGGTTCTCGACAGCGAAAAAGGCGACTTGCTTAGCGGCGGCGAAAAAGTACGCCTCATCGCCCGGCCGGAAGACATTGAGATCCTGCCGGTGGCCGAAGTCGCGACTAATCAATTACTCGCGCGCATCGAGCAAATCGCCTATCTGGGCGACCACATCGAGTATCATGTCAAAGTCGCCGGAGTTTCATTCGTGCTACCGGCGGCAAAAAGGCAGCGATTTGCCGTCGGTGGCGACGTCCGGCTGAGCCTGGACCCTGAGCGCCTGACGGTGCGTCCAATCTGAGATCAAGATGAAAACATCGCCAGAGGCCATTGCCTTCCCGCGATTGAGAGTTCGCGTCCGATCGATTCGGATCGCTGAGTTCTTGATGCTGGGCTTTCTCCTTATCACGATGGGCTTGCCTCTGCTCTTTCTCCTGGTGGGGAGTTTCAATCTTGCGCCGCCTGGCAAAGCAGCACTTTACGGTGTGGACAATTGGCTGAAGGCTTTTAGCGATCCAGGCACGCTCGGCGCCCTGTGGATGAGCTTTCTCCTGTCGCTCATTCGGTTGATTCCCGCCATGATCCTTGCCGTTCTTTTCGCCTGGCTCATCGCGCGGACGGACATGCCGGGAGGAAGGGCCATCGAAGCATTGTGCTGGATCGCCTATTTCGTTCCAGATTTCCCGCTAACCCTCGCCTGGATTCTTCTCCTCGACCCACATTTTGGTTTTCTCAATGCGGTGGGGAAGAGCCTGCCCTTTATCGACGGGCCAGTGTTCAACCCCTATAGTTTTTGGGGCATCGTTTGGGTGCACACGTCGACGGGTGGAATCTGGTTCAAGGTCATGCTGTTAGTGCCGGTTTTTCGTCGCCTCGGCGCATCGCTGGAAGAGGCGGCACGGGTCGCGGGCGCCAGCACGACGACCATGCTTTGGCGCGTCACATTGCCAGTCCTCTCGCCCATGATTTTGGCCGTGTCCGTGCTCAGCTTCATCCGCGGGCTCCAGTCGTTCAATACCGAGCTGCTTCTCGGTACGCCGGCTGGGATTTACGTTTACTCGACGCGAATTTATGATTACCTGCAGCGCGAGCCGCGCGCCTACGGCGAAGCGACGGCATTGGGATCGGTATTCTTGCTCGTGCTGGCGCTGCTCTTGACGCTTTACTGGCGCTATCTCAGCGGCAAAAGGGGATTCGCGGTTGTGACTGGACAAGGCTATTCAACTCTCCGTGTTAAGTTGGGCAGATGGCGGTATGTCGCTTTCGCGGGCTGCTTATTTTACGTAGCCGTTACGATGGGATTGCCCATGCTCTTTTTGGTGATTGGCTCGTTCATGCGCCGCTACGGTTTTTTTGACATTCCAGCGCCGTTCACCTTGGTTCATTGGCAGAGGCTTTTCGCCGACCCGATTTTTTTGGAGTCACTCAAGAATAGTTTGATTATCGCGAGCGTCGCGGCGGTGGGCGGTATACTGCTTTATTCCACGATTGCCTACTTGCTGGTCGCGCGGCGTAAATCGGTCGCGCCCGTCCTGGAGAGTCTCTGCTGGATACCTCATATTCTGCCCGGAATTCTGCTTGGCCTCGGCGTTCTTTGGCTTTTTCTTGCGACGCCCTTGCGGGCCGTTCTCTACGGAACGGTGTGGGGCATCGCCTTCGCCCTTATTCTGGCGGACAGTCCCGTAACCACCCAGGCGTTCAAAGCGGGATTCTTGCAGCTCGGGGCCGATCTGGAAGAGGCGGCGCGCGTGGCCGGAGCATCATGGGGCTACACGTACAGGCGCATTTTGATGCCGCTGTTGGCGCCGATCGCCGCTGCCGTGGGGCTGATGAACTTCGGTAGCGCCTTGACCAGCATCAGCACGCCTGTGCTACTTTACAGCCATCAATCGCGGCCGCTGTCGATTCTCTTGCTTGAATACAGCTTCACGGGAGAACTAGAACGGGGCGCGGCTTTGGGGCTGCTCATCACGTTGATTATCGGTGCATTGATGATCGTTGGAAGAAAGTTCGGACTGCAGCTGTCCGGTTCAGATTGACCGCACCCAGATCCGAATTGGAAAGCGCGAGGTAAACGGATGAAGCGAGTATGGACACTGCTTCTGTTGCTCAGTTGGTGCGCGCCAACGCTCGCCCAGACCCAAGGCGGCGACAAGCAATGGCAGGAAATCCTCAATGCGGCAAAAAAGGAAGGCAAGGTCGTAGTCGCCGGTTCGCCGGATCCGGTCATGCGCAACGAGATCATTCCTAAGTTTACTTCGCGGTTCGGGATTCCGGTCGAATTCATCGCCGGCAGATCGAGCCAAATCGCGTCGCGCGTGGAGACGGAGCGTTCGGCGGGT
>DASQUN010000506.1:0-4266 GCA_035641275.1 Candidatus Udaeobacter sp.
CGTCGAATGCCGGTGTTTCTGCGCGTTGCTCTGGATCGGTGTTCATTCCTTGTCATCCTAAATGACACTGGTTGTACAGCGGTTCATGTTTCAAACCCTTTACTACGCTGATCTTGGGATTTGTGAATTGTCAAAACCTCGAGCGGCGCTTTTGTAGACGCCTCTCAGGGCGGCTAGCGCTGAGCCTTAAGGGGGATAATCGCAGCCGGCTCATCCGGAACGTTTGCTCTTGAACAAGGCGCGGGCGCCACCGCTTTCGCCACGCAGCGGTCGATCGCCGTGGCTCGATAACGGTACCAGGTCGGATCAGGGATTCTGTGCGGGCTTGCTTTCTTTATGCGGTGGAGGCCAGTAGTTGACCCGAACTTACCCCATCGTTTAAAGCCAGTGACGCGTCAACACGTCATGCATGGTTCCGCCGATCAGGATCAGGAGCCAAAAAAAGCCAGCGCCGACGAAGACCCAGGTCAAACGGCTACTGTAACGCACGTGCATGAAGAAGAGAACAACCAGAAGCGCTTTGAAAACAGCGATAGCGAGGGCCACGGCGGTGTTCAACCCTCCGCCGAGATCGATGAAGGCAGCGCCGGTGGTGCTCAGCGTCAGCGCGATAAGCGTCATGAAGATCACGGCATAGAGTTTGACGGAAACCACGTGATTGGATTTCATAGGTGTCGCCCCACGAGATACAACAATGGAAAAAGAAATATCCAGACGATGTCGACAAAATGCCAGTAAAGCCCGACGATCTCGACCGGCGTATGGTAAAGCGCGGAGAAACGGTCGCGCCAGGCTTGGACAACCAAAGCTGCTAAGAGACCCATTCCAATGACCATGTGCAGCGCATGCATGCCGGTCATGGCGAAGTAAAAAGAGAAAAAGATCTCGGCTGGGCGTGCGAGGGACACCTCGTAGTTAAAAGCCGCCCCTGGCACCAGATGCTCCTCGAACTTGTGATAGTATTCCGTGAACTTAATTATGAGAAAGATCCCGCCGAGCAGCAGGGTGAGAAATAGAAAGATTAACAGCGGCTTGCGCTCGCTGACTTGCGCGCTCCGGACGGCCAAAGCCATGGTGAAGCTGCTACCGATCAAAACCGCCGTATTGATGGTTCCAAGCCAGATATCCAAGTCACTGCTCGCGGCGGCGAAGGCCTGCGGATAGGCGGTCCGGTACATGGCGTATCCTGTGAACATTCCGCCGAAGAACATGACCTCGGTGGCTAAAAAAATCCACATGCCGATCGACGACGCTTCGTGTTGCTGTTCCGCATCGTCGAACTGGTGAGCTGGGACGGTACTCGGTTTATACATTGGCCGGTTTCCCCAGGGCATAGCTCTCCGCGGGCTCCTTCTCGTAGGCGTATGCACCTTCGGTAACGATCGGTGTGGTTTCAAAGTTGTCCGTCGGAGGCGGAGAGGCAGTTTGCCATTCGAGTCCACGGGCAGCCCAAGGATTAACTCCCGCGATGGCCCCATAACGCAAGGACCAAATCAGATAGAGCAAGGGCAGGACGTAACCGACTGCCAGAATCGACGCTCCTGCGGTCGACATTACGTTGAGAACCTGAAACTCCGGCGGATAGACGTGGTAACGCCGTGGCATGCCGAGATAGCCGAGAACGAATTGCGGAAAAAAAGTGAGATTAAAACCGATAAAGATAACCAGCGCCGCAATCCTGGCCCAGATTTCCGGATACGTCCGCCCGGTCATTTTCGGCCACCAGAAGTGAATGCCGCCGAGATAGCCCATCACCGCCCCGCCCACCATGATGTAATGAAAATGAGCAATGACAAAATAGGTATCGTGGACATGGATGTCCACGCCCAGCGTGGCAAGGAACAGACCCGTTAGTCCGCCGATCGTGAATAGGCCGATAAATCCCAAGGCGTATAGCATGGGAGCATCGTAGGACACGGATCCTTTATAAAGCGTGGCCGTCCAGTTGAAGACTTTTATCGCTGAAGGGATGGCCACGAGAAAGCTCAGGAATGAAAATATCATTCCGGCATACACGGACTGTCCGGAAACGAACATGTGATGGCCCCAAACCAGAAATCCGATCACGGCAATAGCCACGCTCGCGAAGGCGACGAAGGCGTACCCGAAGATCCGCTTGTGAGAAAAGCACGCAATGAGCTCGCTCACAACACCCATCGCCGGGAGAATCATGATGTAAACCGCCGGATGGGAATAGAACCAGAACAGATGTTGAAACAGCAGAGGGTCGCCGCCTAACGACGGATCGAAAATTCCCAGTCCAAACAGCCGTTCCATCCCAACCAGGACAAGCGTGATGGCGATGACCGGCGTGCCCAATATGAAAATAATGCTGGTCGCGTAGTGCGCCCAGATAAAAAGCGGCAGGCGGAACCAGGTCAAGCCGGGCGCGCGCATTTTGTGGATGGTCACCATGAAATTAAGTCCCGTGAGAATCGACGAGAAACCGGTGATAAAGATCCCGACGACGGTTAGTGCGACATGGCTGTTGGAATAGATGCTGCTGTAGGGGGTATAGAAAGTCCAACCGGTATCGACCCCACCGGCTGCAGCGGCGGCGATCGTAAACAAGCCGCCAAGAATGAAGATGTACCAACTGGCGAGATTAAGCCGAGGGAACGCAAGATCGCGCGCGCCGATCATCATCGGCACCAGAAAATTCCCCAAAACCGCGGGAATCGAAGGGATCAGAAAGAAAAAAACCATGGTGACGCCGTGCATCGTAAATAGTTTATTGTAGGTCTCCGACTGCACCAGGTCTCCTTGGGGTGTCATTAACTCCAGGCGAACCAAAGTGGCAAAAAACCCCCCGATGAAAAAGAAAAAAGTCACCGAGAGGAGGTAGAGCCAGGCGATGCGCTTGTGGTCAGTGGTCAGCAGCCACGACTTGATGCCGTAATTCACGTTCAGATAATGCGTCCGGCGCGGGGTGGGTTGTTGCTGGTTCATTTCTGCGCTTGCGCTCCGTCCTGCCGGTTCAGGGATTTCACATAGGCGAGAATCTGTAGAATGCCATCCTCGCTGATCAGACCTTTGAACGTCGGCATGATCGGCTGATAGCCGGCCACCACCTTCGCCTGGGGGTTAAGAATCGAGTCGCGAACATAGGTCTCATCGGCAACCACCGCGCTTCCTCCCTGAATCTTTATCGATTTACCGAACAGGCCAACCAGAGAGGGGCCGCGCCCCGTGTCGTGCTCCATGTGACAAGTGACACATCCCAAGCTCTGGAAAAGCTTCGCCCCCGCTGTCGCCATCGACACCCCGCTGCCGCTCCCGCTCAGCCAATTTTGGTATTGCACAGCTTCCATGGCGACAATCCGACCAACCATGCCGGAATGCTGAGTGCCGCAATATTGCGCGCAAAACAAATGATATTCGCCGGCTTTGGTTGCCTCGAACCAGAGGGTGGTATAGCGGCCCGGAAGCACGTCCTTTTTGACTCGAAAGGCCGGCACGAAAAAGTCGTGAATGACGTCTTGCGAAGTCAGTATCAGCTTGATCGGGTGTCCCACCGGGACGTGCAGCTCATTAATTTCCGACCGGCCGTCTGGGTGCTGCGCTTTCCACATCCACTGCTTCGCCACGACGCTGATCTCGAGCGAGTTGATCGGGGGATTAAAAGCGGCAAAGAAAATTTTCGCTCCCCAGACGAACATGACCATCGTCAATCCAAGAGGAATAACCGTCCAAACGATCTCGAGGCGGAGATCTCCCTCAATCGCCGGCGGTCGTTCGTTGTCGGAACGGCGTCGGTATTTAATCGCGAACAAGACAATCAGGATACAGATCAGCGCGGCGAAAAAACCGCTGACCGCGACGAGAAAGAAAAAAAGCGCATCCACGCGTTCGGCCATCGTGGACGCCTGCTCGGGAAAGAGTGGAAACCCCAACCCCATGGGCTCTAAGTCGACCTCCGCGGCGGGAAACAGTTGGCGCGCTCGCGGCGCAGCATGAGCAGAATGAAGGCGCCTAAGATCAAGACCGTCGCGGCACCGGCCGCCCGAATGACATTGGTGACCACGAGCCCATACTTTCCGGCCGCGGGATCGTAGTGGTAACAGAAGAGCAGCAGCTGATCAATGGTCGAGCCGATCTGGCCTTGCGCGGCTTCGATCAGGCCTAAGCGCAAATCGCGCGGAGAAAAATCGATGCCATAAAAGTAGCGCGCGGTTTTTCCCTCCGGCGTTAGAAGCACGATCCCGGTGGCATGAGCAAACTCTCCTGCTTGAGGATCGTAGCTATAGCGAAAGCCGACGGCATCCG
>DASQUN010000507.1:0-3637 GCA_035641275.1 Candidatus Udaeobacter sp.
TCCTGAATCCACCTAAGCGCGAGATCCGACAGCCGCCGATCCGCATAACCGCCCCCGACGTCACAGTGCGCACCGACGAACCACCGTTGCTCTACCGTTTGTTCAGCTTTTGACTTCGGCTTCCAACGGCACACGTCATAGTCTTGGCGATGCTCGTCAATGGCCACAGCGTGATAGGCGTTTTCAACGATACTGCTCAATTCAGTGTCGTGAAACTCATAAAATTTCAGATTGAGATCTTTGATGAAAGTGAGCGGGATTCCGAGGGCACCCACAGTATCCCAAACACCCAGGAATTTGATTTTGATCTCTCTTGAAAACATGGACCGAAAGAGCCTCGCGGTTGCGGAATCGGCGTCATCGTCTCGCGTTCGATAGATTCCATAGGCCATGGCGACCTTGAGCGCAAGCCATCTCTTATCGATTAACCCGCAGTTCCGAATCATGCCCACAAGACTTCGAGCCGTATAGGCGCCACGGCTAAAACCCAAAACATAGGCTTGGTCGCCGTCTTCGTATTCTTCGGCAAGAAACTTGTAACCCTGAACAATATTGACTTCGAGTCCGGTGCCGATGGCACCGCCGATATACTCATCGTACCAATGGGTGCCGACGCCCTGGTCGTACCACTTTACCTGCTTCGTCCCATCGGGTGCGCTGTCGGACACTGATTTGTAGAATCGACAAACATTGGTTTCAATTTGGTCTGGAGCGGGAAGATTTTCATCCGCGGGTCTATTCCAGGTTCCGTCGAAGCAGATTACGATTCTTTTCATGATGATCCTTTCAGGACAGCGGCTGGTGGAATGAAGCCACATTGCTTGAGGTCAATACACCGCCGATTTTTCGCCAACGCCCGTGTTCCGAGCAATATTGCTTGCCCAACTGCGTGTGATGTCCTCCTTACCGCTGTCTGCTACAGAGGCGCTTTCACCACGGAAGCAACGCGGATATGCTTACCGGCAATTCGTATTGCCGGAACGTCCATGACACGAATTCGGCCATCCAGCGGAGGATGTTCCGCCGCTTGAACCAAGGCGTTGACCATTTGTTCAATCGTTATCAAGCCGAGCCGCTCAGCGCCTTCTCGCGTCGAGGCAAAACATTCCGCGACTTTATAGATGGGCATCAACACCATGGGCCACCAATGACCGGGACCGATGACATACCAAGGCCGAAGGATCGTCGAGGTGAGGCCGGTTTGTTTGATGATCGCCTCGCCCATTGCGCGGACGGCCAGATACGCGCGCATTAGGGGCGCCGGTTGCGCCACGCTCACATAAACCAGGTGGGAGATTCCCACCCGCTTTGCAGCGATCACCGTGGCGCGGATTGAGGCCAAATCGATTTGTTCGAACTCCTTCACCTTCGTCGGATTCGGATGCGGAGTGCCGACCAAATGAATCAATGTATCTCCCGGCCGCACCGCTGCGGTGACCGATTCCGCATCAAGGGCATCGCCAACGACCGGCACGGCTTCCCCAGACACGCGCCCAAGCGATGACTGCCGCGCAAGCACACGGACTCGATGGCCGCGCGCCAACAGCAACGGAACGAGTCGCTGCCCCATGTAGCCTGTTCCACCGGTGATGCAAATATCGACTGCGGTTATCATCCAGCTGCTCCCTTGTAGATTCCTTTGGATCGAACGCTTCATGTCATGTTGAGCGATTGAGTGCCGCATTCTTCACGAAAACCATTGCTTCCGACGCAGAATATATTCTCCGGTCGTGTCGCTCAGAGCCGCAATGGTAGCCGCCGGCCGGTCGCCCGACGGGAAACACGGACGAGCCGACGATTAAAAAGATTGGGAGCGTCATGGCTTTGGCAATATCCGGTTGAGACTGCGTTCCTTGGATTGGCACTCATGCGGGATGCCGCACGTTCCATGGCTAAAGGCCATGTGTGACCGCTCTCTTGCGCAGCGTGTTGGTTCCCCCTTGATAGCAGAAATTTACAGGTGAAAGATAGAGGGGCGTACGCTTCGTGTTCGCGTGAGAGCCACGGGCCTTCTATCGTCTCGAAGGAGAGACTGCTCCCGTCGCGCGAAGCGTCTCACTTGGCTATTGCAAAGCGTCGGGATATGTTTAACATCCTATTATTTTGTTCATTGGGGTGAGCGCCCCGCACCTAAATTAGGAGGAAGTATAATGAGGAGAACGGTTGCAGCAATTCTGGCTTTCTTGATTACCGGTGCGGTCGCGCTGGCAAACCGCGATTCGGCCCAGGCTCAGGAGCAGTTTTTCAAAGGCAAGCAGATACGGATCATTGTTGGACTCAGCACCGGTGGGGGCTATGATCGAGCGGCGCGACTGGTGGCTCGGCATATCGGCAAGCACATACCGGGTAACCCGGACGTGTTGGTTCAGAATATGCCGGGGGCCAGCTCCGTCACCGCCGCCAACTATGTTTGGGGCGTCGCGAAGCCCGATGGCTTGACGCTCCTTGCCCCGCATAACAACGTCTATCTAGGTCAGCTTTCCGGACAAAAGGAAGTACAGTTCGACCTGCCGAAGTTCCAGTGGATTGGCTCATTGGAGAACGACGACATGATGCTCTTCGGGCGTGCCGATGCTCCGTTCAAATCGATGGGGGATATCGTGCGCGCTAAAGAAGCGCCGAAGTGCGGTTCGACCGGCGTGGGCAGCTCGGACTATGTCATGTCAAAGATACTGGAAGAGACCATCGGCGCCAAAATCAATCACGTCACCGGTTACCCGGGCAGCAGCGAGATTGCGATTGCTCTCGAGCGCGGTGAAGTCGTCTGCATGGGGCTAACCATTTCGACTTACTTTGGCCGCGAGCCCTTTTTAGGATGGCTGAAAACCAAATTCGTTCGTTTTCTTGCTCAAAGCGGACGCAAACGACAGCCGCGGATAGAGGAAGCACCGACGATTTATGAGCTGATGGATGAGTACAAAACGTCCCCGACCAAACGGCGCGTCGCCGAAGCCATGCTCCAGGGAGGAGAATGGGCCCGCCCTCTGATGGCTCCTCCGGCAACGCCCGCCGATCGCGTGGCCATCCTGCGCGCCGCATACGAAAAGGCGGCAAAAGATCCCGAGCTCATCGCTGAAGCGAAAAAGCTTCGTATCGATGTGGCTGCCATGCGCGGCGAACAACTGCAGGCCATGGCAAAAGAAGTTATGACGCAGCCACCGGAAGTCGTCGAACAGATAAAGAAATTGTTCGTGCTATAGTCATTGCTGCGGCTTCGTCGTCGGAATCCAATTGAAGTTGGTATTCGTGCTGCATGTCGAACCCGACATACTTAGCTTATACAACGACACGGCGACGTTCATGCGAGCGGCGCCAGGCGATACACGGCACCGTTGTCTGTGCGATGTAAATAGACATTGACGGGACGGCTCTTCTCCTATGTTCGGCTACGATCAAATCGTTTGGCGGCGTGCGTCGCGGTGACTGCTTCAAAGCGGTCGAGCAATGTAATCGGCTCTTGTTCCACAATCAGCAGAGCACGATCGTTTGGCTTGACAAATTTCTGCTCGACGGTGTAATCGAGAAAATGAATGAGACTTTTATAGTAACCGTCTACGTTCAAGAGGCCGCACGGTTTGTCATGAAGGCCGAGCTGGGCCCAGCTTAAAACCTCGAAGAATTCTTCCATCGTACCGAT
>DASQUN010000508.1:0-6387 GCA_035641275.1 Candidatus Udaeobacter sp.
TCTGAATTTTATCTGCTAATTTCGTGCCGGACAAGTTGCTCCCGGTTGGCCGGTTGGCTTTCGAAGCACCCGATCGGTCAGACAGAGCTGTTTTTGCAGATTTGAGAGGACATTCGCACGCCAACGCAAGATTTGCGAAAATGCCGCGATTTGGTTTGGTGTAACCGCTGAAAAGTCTTGACAATATTCGGTGGCATATCGCTTCCGCTCTGAGCCAAGCAGACGCCGATTACGGCATCGTTAAGAAAGGACGCACGAGCGATGAAAGCAATGAAGAGCGCACAGTGATCGATGAGCCGCGCTTAGCGGGACTACTTTTTGCGGATGGAAGATTTGGCTGGCTCTGGCTGCCGGTACGGCTTTATCTCGGTTGGGCATGGTGAAACTGGCTGGCATAAATTCGTCGATCCGAAGTGGATCGCGACACTGGGGAAGCGCTGCTGAATTATTGGCAGAGGGAACTCAAGATGACGCCGAAGCCCGTCATTGCGTTCGACTGGTATCGCCCGTTCGTTGAATTTGGCGGCCTTCCCTCCTCGACTGATGTTGCGTGTTTCCAGCAGTTTGCTTGAAACTCCACTTCAGAATCATGCCCCTTCCAAATGAAGATCTTGGTTACAGAATCCGCCATTGCGAGCGTTGATACCATAAGCTCAGTAAAACAGGATCCTTTTTGTCGAGTTCTACCATTGTCTTTCCCTTACCTGATCACCTTATCCGCCTGGGCTAACACGTTGGGCGGAATCGTAAGGCCGATTTGTTTCGCCGTTTTAAGGTTGATTACGAACTCGAACTTCGTCGGTTGCTCCACCGACAGGTCGGGACGCACTAGCTCGGCGGCGACGAGCCATGGCGAGGCCATCTTCTGCCACTAATCCAAACCCGTCAAGGAGAAAAGTTTGTCTGGTTTCTGCTAGACATCGCCGATGTTTAGGACTAGCGTTGCACGGTATCTAGCAGGTTGTTGAAAAAGGTTAGGAATGCTTCGACAAGCTCAGCATGAACGGAAAATACTCAATCATTTCAGCCACTCTCCGCTCGGCCTGAGCCCGTCGAAGGACTCCGAGAGTGTTTTTCAGCAACCTACTAGTCGTCCGAGCTTTAACCACCGGGTCAGTGGTGACCGGAAGCTCGAACAGGGAGGTTCCACATGACCCACTTGCTCTATAAGGAGCATCTCATCATCGTCTCCGAACGTCTCGACCAAATTTCTACATTTTGGATTCCTATGGCTGACATCAGTTGGGGAACCGATGATCAGCGAGAATCACACACGGTAACTGGCTCTCTACACGCGTTCAAAAATTGGCAGGATGCAGAAGAGTTTATGACAGGGATGGCCAAAGCATGGATTGATGACCATCCCTAGCTGATTAGTGGAATGAGCCTGCGAATAACCCTTTCATTCCGATTTCCAGAAGTCCCACCACGATTACCCGCGCCTCCACGCGCCAACCGGCGAAACTATAATCCTCTGTTCGCATCTTTTAGTTGTTTGTCGCAACTCCGTGGAGTACCATTTCTCGCCGTGAAAATCACGTTCTTAGTTGAATGGCATGTTACCGATGCTGAAGCGTGGGAACAGAGCCAATCCGCCGAACCATTACGAGCGCTGGCGCAACAAAGCAATCGAGCTACTGCAGGGCATATGAAACCGATTTTATTGCTAACCCCCACCTTGGTAGCGGAAATTCGATAAAAAGCGGTAGCTATGAAAACTGCCCCGCTCTCCGCTTGGTTTGCCATACGCTCCTAGGGCTGTGACCTTAAGACACTACTGGGGTTGTCTAGTTAGCGAATATCGAGGCTGCCGATTTCAGAGAGCGGCTGACCGATGTGGGCCGCGAGCGTGTGAGAGATGTTTTCCAGAAACCTCTCCTCATCAAAATGCAAAGTGCCGACATACTCCTGATTATTGAAGGCCATGACGACAAAAAGGTGTGGAGTGCTCGAAGATCCATACTCAACCCGCTTAAGAGTACCGACTTCACCTTGAGGCAATGGGTTATCTGGCCCGTGTGGCCCCACCCACTGAGGCGGCCAGTTGGGACGTCCCTGCCAAACCATGCGCGGGTCATTTCGTACTTGCATATTGAATGGAGACAGTCATCCTGTTAGACGGTTTCATGACCGAATAGTATCAGTTAGCTGACTAAAATAGTTTCGGCTGATGCACAGACACACAGCAAACGTATTAGCGCGTTAGTGGTTGTGTCAACTATAGTCGAGCTTCGAGAAATAACCGGGAGAGCCGCCGCCTGTGACGGGACCGCTGGACCTAAGGCTGGTGATCGGGCATTTCGCTGGTGAGACCTGAACCAACCGAGGAGAACTCTTCTTGGCAGATCGCTTTGTGATGGGCGATTCTTTTCCTGAAGGCTAGATAATCACTTGGTTTGCTGAACCACGTTCGCCCATCGAAGCTGAAGAGCTTAACCGCTTCGCCGCCCACTAGCAAAGTTTTGATCTGCAGGAGAAGCACGTTGCGCCGGATGGTAGCAGGACCTAGAATTTCGCACAAGGAAAAACCAGGTCCTGTGTCCACAGGGTTATCCACAGGTTATCAACACTTCATGCCCTCGGATGCGCGACGTTATAGGCATCCAATTGCGCCTAAATCGACTTGACGAGCAATGCGGTCGGAAATATATGTTCGCCCTTGAGAGGTTTTATTTGTGCTGAGATATCGAAAGCTTCCGGGCCGGATACACCACTGGCACAACACTCCTTTTTGTCCAGAATGGCCGACGTCCGGTACTCTGAGCATGAAGGCACTCCGGCAGAAAGAGATATTTGCCCGCACTGCAAATCGTTTAACGCTCAGGAACAAGAAATCGAAAATACAAAGAAGACAACGGTCGTAGAGTAGTTCAAAAATACGCCCTCGGATGCGTGTTACTGTCGACGTTCCACCTTCCCATGCCAACATGGGTAGTCGATAGCGTTTCACACCCAGACATCTTTTGTATTGCTCATTTCCCCGAAGGCATCGCCCTGTTACTTGGACATCTGGGCCGTCGCCCCAATCCTCTATCTTGAAGTCTTTGAGCGGGATGACAATCGGCTCTTTCGCTTCGATGGAAATCATCCGCTTGTGGTATTCACTCAAGAAAGAAATCTTTAGCAGTAATGAATCGGTGCGGACTTCCAAGAGCGACACCTTCTCTTCGAGATAGGAATACTGTTTGTTCCGTAGAATCTGTTTAACTCGCTCTCTGGTTAAAACCTCTTTCTCGCCCAAGAAGCCGGCCATTATACCTCCTTATTACTTGACCACGCCTTCGCCTAACAAAGGCTTATCGTAGTTTCATCTTCGGTCCTTGCCGCTTAAATCATTGCGTTAGAGACTCACCCGTTCTCACACCTAACAGGCAAACTAGACGCCAACAACGGTCGATGCCAATGTTGAGCAATCTGGCAATATCCGCGTTGGCTTTTCCGAGAGGCGGGATGACGACTCCTGTAACGGTCGCGCTTAAGGAACAAATACTCAAAGCGCCTTGCGCCAGCAGATTTGGAAGATAGAATTAAATAGAGGAAAGTGGTGAAACTTGATCTACGCTAGATCTTTAAGAGCCATCGGTCAGTCCCTCGAAATCGTCCACGTTGAAGCGTTCGATTTGGACAAAAAGGGCGACGCTTACGTCGTACGGAGCGAATCCCTCACACCGACCGCTCTATGGATTTTGCGGAACAGTATCACGGAAAAGATCGGTGATTCGCCAGGCTTCAATCCGAAGAGCACTCCATCGACGGACGGTGATGGATGGCGGCGTTATGATGCTCTCGATATCTCGCGACTTGACGCCCAGGGCCGCAAAAAAAGGCGAAGTCACTCTTTCGCACAGATGCGGGAAGCCCACAAGATATCCAATCTTTTGCGCACCCTGGGTGAGCATCTTGATATTATAGACGTGAGTGCTTTTAACATTTCCTGGACTCCTGATTTCGTTTCTGTTGACTACCAGACAGCGGATGGACAGCGGGCGCGCAAAGACTTTAGCGCTGAAAAACTTCGCCAGTTGAGTTTACATATGAGGTTTCGACGGTCCACCCGTCGGGCGTAACCAGAGCCGGGCCGTTACATCCCTCGGGGGTCGAGCAGTTCCCGTCGTTGTCAATTGTCAAATGCGGGCATCGATGTTTTGCAACAAGGCCAAAAGGGTCTCGGTATTTACCAAAGGCTAACAGGCAGGAAAAAGTTAACTGGTAGCGGGATTTTTCTTCTGGATCGTCGATACCAATACCTTATCAATTCGCTTGCCGTCCATATCGACGATCTCAAAACACAAGTCATTCCACTCAAACCGATCGGGCACTGACGGTACACGCCCCATCTGCGTAAAGAGAAAACCACCCAAGGTTTGATAGGCGTCGCGCTTTTCTCCAGGCAAACTATCTAAATGGAATATCTCCTTAAACTCGTCCACCGTCAGCATTCCATCCAACAGCCATGAACCATCGGACCTCTGAACGGCTTTAGATTCAACGGGTGTTTTGCCAAAAGGCATCTCACCGGCAATGGCTTCCAGAATATCATGGTGGGTGAGAAGTCCCTCGATTCCCCCGTACTCGTCGACGACGAGCACGAGATGGCTCCCGGATGCTTTGATCTGTTCCAGGACCTGCAAAGCGGCCATGCTGCGCGGCACGAATGCCGGCTGTTGTAGTAATTCGCTGAGATCGATGCTTTTGCCTGCAAGAGCGCTGGCCAACAAGTCCTTTGCTTGGGCAACGCCAACAACGTCATCAAGGCCTCCTCTGCACACCGGGAAACGAGAATGGCCGCTCTCGGATATCTTTTTCCGAATCTCAACAGCAGAGTCGTTAAGGTCAAACCAAACGATCTGCGTTCGCGGCGTCATCAACGCCCGAGCACTCTTGTCTCCCAGCGAGATCACAGCTTCAATCATATCTTGCTCTGACGCTTCAAAGACGCCAGCGGCGGTTCCTTGCTTAATCAATGTTCTGACTTCTTCTTCCGTGACCAGAGGTTGCTGTACAGGTTCGCTCCCGACTAGCCTGAAGATCGCATCGGTTGAGAGGGTCAACAGTCGAACCACCGGCGATGAAATCGCCGACACCATCCGCATCGGAATGGCCATGAACGCGGCTATGCTCTCCGGGTGAGTTAAAGCAATCCGCTTGGGCACCAGTTCACCTATGATAACTGAAAAATAGGTAATGCAGATGACGATGAGGACGACAGCGATCGCCTCGCTATAGGCTTGCACGCCCGGAATAACGCTCAGGTAGGCGGCAAGCTTATTGGCGAGAGTCCGGCCGCCAAAGGCACCCGCGAGAATACCGACCAAGGTAATGCCGATCTGTACCGTTGAGAGAAATTGATTAGGCTGATTAGCCAGTTCCAATGCCGCCTTTGCCTTGTGATCCCCTTTTTCGGCCCGGTCCTGGAGCCGGGACTTACGTGCGGCAACCAGAGCTATTTCAGACATGGCAAAGATACCGTTCGCCATAATCAGTAGCATGATAAACAATATTTCAAATCCGATACTTGTCATGACTCAACTCGCCTCACTACTAACCGGGTACTCTGCCAAACTGCCCGGTACATAGTTCAAAGGACATTCTTTCTCTTTAGCCGACCAGGGGTGACATTAGCATACTTTCATCATGTCTTATGACTCAATTCTTTTGCCGGCGGCTCCTTATGGCTTAGATCCTCTTCGCCAGGGATAGGCCGGTATGAGACCGCCGCCACCGGCTTGGTAGTACCTTTTTGCTCTCGATTGTCCAATCCTGTCCTCTTCTGTGCTCGAGCAACCCGCATCCGTTGCCGGAGAAATGCTTTTAAATACAAAGAATTACACCCGATTTTAAAATCGGCACAACCTGTGCGTCAGCGAACTGCTACTCAAAGTGGATCTGCACTCAAAATCGCCGGTCTTTAGAGGCTCGAAAGGCGCAGTCACCCCTTTGGCCATCAAGGTTGGGCTCCTGTTGGTAACTTTTTTTTCCAGTCCAGCCACTGTTTGCTGGGCTCAAGTTAGCACGCGCCCGCCTCTCCCCGATCTGAAGCAGCTTAGCCTTGAACAGCTGATGGATATTGAAGTGACGTCGGTCGCCAAAAAAGATCAAAAAGTGGCCGACACCGCCGCCGCCATTTACGTAATCACACAAGAAGAGATCCGCCGATCAGGCGTGACCAGTATCCCCGAAGCTCTGCGTTTGGCGCCCGGAGTGATCGTCAGCCGAATCGATGCGAACAAGTGGTCCATCGGCGTGCGCGGGTTTGGTAGCCGCCTTTCCCGTTCGTTGCTTGTTTTGATCGATGGCCGCAGCGTCTATACGCCGCTCTTTGCCGGTGTTTATTGGGAGGTCCAGGACACGTTGCTGGAAGACATCGAGCGCATCGAGGTCATCCGC
>DASQUN010000509.1:0-2937 GCA_035641275.1 Candidatus Udaeobacter sp.
ACGATGACGAGTGGTATCCGGAGAAGTTGAAGCGCCAGATGGAAGTCATGCTTGGAAGTCCCCCGGAAGTGGGCGGTGTCTACACCGGCTATTTCATCGTCGATCGAAGCGACGGCAAGATTCGGGGCCAAATCGTTCCACGCGAGCGCGGCGATCTATATTCAACCCTGCTGGCGGGAAATTGCATCGGCAGCACCTCTTCGGTGCTTTTGCGACGCGCCTGCTTTGAAGAAATCGGCTTGTTCGATGAACGCCTGCCGAGCTTTCAAGATTACGATTTGTGGCTGAGAATCGCCCGGAAGTTTCATTTCGATTATATCCGCGAGCCGATGCTCAAGTATTTCGTTCACGCCGACAAGATTTGGACGAACTCGGAAGCGCTGCTCCACGGTCTGGAGCTGATGCTCAGCAAACATGGGCATTCGCCGGCGTTTCGCCGGAAGTGCAGCGTTTATTATCTTTTTCTCGGCGTGCAGTTTTGCGAACGCAATCGATTGGGCGCCGGGCGCGGCGCGCTCGTGAGCGCCGCGCGGTTGAATCCTTTGGCGATCGAACCTTACATCTATTTCGGTCTTTCGCTGCTCGGCGGTGAAAGCTTCCGCCGAGCGCGAAAGGCAAAGGCGCGCCTGTTGCCAAGCTGGCCAAGCCAGGAGGCGCGGGCCGGATTAACGGAAAATGCCTAAAGTCAGCATTCTCATACCGACTCACAATCGGGCTCGACTGCTGCGCAAGGCGATCGCCAGCGTGCTCGAGCAATCATTTCAGGATTTCGAAATCATCGTTGTCGACGATGCCTCCGACGACGACACTCGAGACGCGGTAGAGAGCCTGGCGGATGGCCGGATTCGCTACTTCCGCCATGCGGAGAATCGCGGCGAAGGCGCTAGCCGGAATACCGGTCTTGTCCATTCCACGGGCCAATACATCGCGTTTATCGACGACGACGACACTTGGCTGCCGGATAAGCTCGCCGCCCAGGTGCAACTGCTCGACGGCTGCCCGTCCGACGTGGGCGGCATCTACACCGGGTACTTTCGCGTCGACATGGAAAACGGCGAGATCCTCGCGACGATTCAGCCGGAAAAGCACAGCAATCTTTACGCCGATCTCCGCTCGTACAACTGGGTCGGCACTCCTTCGACGGTCTTGCTGCGGCGTGAATGTTTCGACAGAGCCGGGAAGTTTGACGAGCAGCTTAAGTTCGGTCCGGACTACGATATGTGGATCCGCATCAGCAAGTTCTACCAATTCGAATTTATCAGCCGGCCGCTGGTCCGTTACGCCGTGCATCCCAACCGGCTCTCGGCTGACACTTCGACGATCTTGCGCGGCAAGGAAGCTCACCTCGCAAAGTATCCCGATTATTTTGCCGGTGACCGGCGGGCCTATGGCAGATATTTTCTTACCCTCGGAGTCTTGTATTGCTACAACCGAAAGCTCTCAGAGGGACGTGCCGCGCTGCGGCGCGCGATTCGGATCTACCCCTACGAGATCCGATCCTACTTCAATCTGTTTCTGTCGTTGTGGGGCAGCGAAAATTTTATCCGCTTAAAGTTACTGAAAGAACGCTTGCAGCATTCTCTCAGCGGCGCGGTCCGGCACTAGCGCTGGACCGAACGGCGCCGTGGAACTTCAGTTCCGGTGGATGAATACAGCGCGGCAGAGCCCAACCAAAGTCGAGACAGACATTTCACCACGAGGTCGGGAAGAGCGCGAAGTTGAAAAATTCAACAGAACCGATTTTCGAATCCTTCGTGGCCTTCGTGTGCTTCGTGGTGACACAGTGTTGATGATTCAGCAATTTACGACGGATGTCCGGAAAGCTTGCGCAAGCTGCGCCAATTTTCAACGACACAAAGGGATGGTCGAGACGCTATGTTAACTGCCACCGCTCAGGGTATGCCGCGCGAGGCGGTTTTGCACGCAACCGCGGCGCGGCGGGAGACCCTGTTGGAGTATCAGGAGGTTCCCACGGTAGTCCGCTGGTCGTTTATCGGGTTTGCCGCGGTGATCCCGTTCGAGGCAGCGACCATCGGCACGTCTTTATCCGTGTCTAAATTGTCCGGCGTGTTTTTTATCGCGTGCTATTTGTTCTTTTATAACCCGCTGTCCGGTAAGCGCCGGTTACCGTCGGGATCAGCGCCGCTGGTTTGGTTTTTGGTCTACTTTTCTGTGTTGCTCGCTAACGGCCCGTTTCTTGACTCGTTTTACCTTCGTCAGTGGATTACGATCTCCTTAACGTTAGCGCAACTCTTGGTGCTCTTTTGGATTTCGTCCAGCCTGCTGACCATTGAAATCCTGCGGCGGCGAGTGCTTCTCGCTTTCGCTTTCGGCGCTGTGCTGTGCGCTCTCGCTACCTTGCTCAACATGCCAGGCTTCGCGACCGTTATCGAGAGTCGCGTAGGTGAGCGCCTCACCTCGATGGATTCCAATCCAAACTATGTCGCGTTCGCGATGGTGATTGCGGCGGTGATTCTCATTGGGACGGTGCTCGATGGGACATTACGTAATTTATGGAGCAAAGCCTTCTTGGCTTCGTTGGTATTGCCGCTGTTGGCGGTCGCGGTTCGTACCGGCTCTCGCACCGGCGTAGCGGCTTTTTTAATCGGCTTTGCTATCTGCCTATTTTCCAGCCGTCAATCCGGTCATAGCCAATCCGGTCATAGATTGATGGCGGTGCTGCTTTTCATATCAGTTAGCGGTGCGATGACGTATCTCGTCGTACGATATCCGACCGTGCTATCGCGTTTTGAAGAAGCATCTGCGGGGAATCTGGCCGGACGGCAAAATATCATTCCGGTTGCGCTGGAAATGATCGCGGAGCGGCCAATCCTCGGGTGGCAGCCGGCCGTTTACTGGGAAGAGCTCGGCCGGCGGACCGGCCGTCTGTTTGGCACCCGAGACGCGCATAATCTGATCCTCCATCTGATGCTCGAA
>DASQUN010000510.1:0-4311 GCA_035641275.1 Candidatus Udaeobacter sp.
GAGGACGCAGTGGAGGACTCAAGCGTTCAGATTATCGGCCAGAAGAATTGGGACCCTGCGAAGATAAACACGCCAGGGATTAGGTTTCACAAGCTGGATTGAAAAATTTTCTGGACAACGACAGATCGGAGAATGGATAGGAAGCCTCTATGAACCGGATGATCCTCGGCAACGTTCTGATTTGGTCCTTGTTCCTGGCGGTCCTTGGCGGCATTATAACTTTTGCATCTGTGGCCTATGAAGCCTTTATTAGCCGGAGATGGCCCAAGCGAGGAGCAAAACGGGTCGCGAAAGTCGCTCCGGTTTCCATGTCAACTTCAAAACCAAACCGATCCCTACCGCAAAACGCCATTGTCCGTGGCTACGACAGCGAGGAACTCTTCCAGGAAGATTTATGGCTCTTACGGATTGCGCAGAGCCGGAGACAAGCGGCCCCGCGCGAGGCCTTATTGCCTGGGATGGCAACGAGCAGCGGAGTCCGCGAAAAGCATTTAAGCCAAGTTTGTGCGCTGCTGGCACACCATGCCAACGTTAGGTGCGACAATTAAAGCTATTCTCGCTTCAGCGCCAACGTCGGCCACCCGCCGGGCTCAGTTCTAATTCTTATCTCTGAAAAATTTCTTCAAGAAACCGGGCCCGCGGCAAGCTCTTCGGTGGCTGGGAAGTCGCTGGCGGCTTTCGGCTCCAAGGCCAAGGCCAATGCGTCGTCCACAGTTTTCAAAAACTCGAAACGAATGCCCTGCTGCGCCGAAGCCGGGATCTCTTCTAAATCCTTTCGGTTTAACTCGGGAAGCAAGATGCAGGAGATACCCGCTCTTTTGGCCGCCAGAACTTTTTCTTTGATCCCTCCGACCGGCAGCACTAAGCCGCGGAGGCTGATTTCGCCCGTCATGGCTACATCTTTGCTGATCCGCCGCCCGATGAGAAGTGAGACTAGGGCCACGAACAGGGTAATTCCGGCGCTGGGGCCGTCTTTAGGGATCGCCCCGGCGGGTATATGGATGTGTATGTCGTTCTTCTTGAAGGTTTCGGGATCGATGCCAAGGTTTTCTGCGCGCGATTTGGCAAGACTCAAGGCGGCCTGCGCGCTTTCCTTCATGACGTCGCCGAGTTGACCGGTCAGTTGCAGCCGTCCATCCCCCGGCATCTTGGTCGCTTCCACGAACAAGATTTCTCCGCCAAAAGGCGTCCACGCCAAGCCGGTAGCGACGCCGGGCAGGCTGGTGCGTAGCGCAACTTCGTTGAAAAATTTTGGCGCGCCAAGATACGTCCGGACAGAGTCACGGTCGATCGTTATTGGTTCTTTGCTTCCTTCCGCCACGCGTGTGGCTACACCTCGGCAAACCGTTCCCAACTCACGCTCGAGTTGCCGCACCCCCGCTTCGCGCGTGTAGGATCGAATGATTTCCCGAATCGCATCGTCGGTAAAAGCTATAGCACCGGGCTCAAGCCCGTTATCGGCCCGTTGCCGGGGGACGAGATAATTTTTTGCGATCGCTAACTTATCTTCCTCGATGTATCCCGATATCTCCAATATCTCCATTCGATCACGCAAAGGCGCCGGAATCGTGTCGAGCACGTTGGCGGTGGCAATGAACAAAACCTGGCTCAAGTCGAATGGCACGCCCAGGTAATGGTCCTGAAAGGTTGAGTTTTGGGACGGGTCTAAAACTTCCAGTAATGCCGCGGAGGGGTCGCCATGAAAGCTCGCGCTGAGCTTGTCCACTTCATCCAACATGAAGACGGGATTTTTTGTCGCGGCTTTGCGGATGCCTTGGATGATATTTCCAGGCAGAGCGCCAACATAGGTGCGCCGGTGCCCGCGGATCTCCGCCTCGTCGTGAACGCCGCCAAGGCTCTGACGGATGAATTTCCGGTTCATGGCCCGAGCGATGCTTTGGCCGAGGGAGGTCTTGCCAACGCCCGGCGGGCCCACGAAGCATAAGATAGGGCTTTTGCCGTGTGGCCGAAGCTTACGCACGGCAAGAAATTCTATGATGCGCTTTTTCACTCTTTCGAGATCATAGTGATCGGCATCGAGAATCTCGCGGGCTTTGGGAAGATCGATCTGTTCCTCGCTGGAAATGCTCCAAGGAAGCTCCACCATCCAATCCAGGTAAGTCCTTAGGGCTGAATATTCCGCGGCCACAGGAGGAATACGCTCGAACCGAGTGAGTTCTCTTAGCACCTCTTTTTCCACCTCGGGCGGCATTTTGGCTGCGTAGACTTTTTTGCGCAGCTCCTCAACCTCGAGGCTCTGGCCATCTTCTTCGCCCAGCTCCTTTTGTATGGCCTTCATCTGTTCGCGAAGGAAATAGTGACGTTGAGCCTGATCCATTGATTCTTTAGCGTTCTCGCCGATCTTCTTGCTGAGCTCCAGTAACTCGATTTGCCGCGCCAGCTTCTCTGAAACCTTCTGCGCGCGCGCCTCGGGATCGAAGATCGCCAAAATCTCCTGCTTCTCGGCAAGCGCCAGGTCCAGTGTGGAAGCGATCATGTCAATCAGCGCCAGGGGATTTTCGATTCTTTCGATGGCCGATTTCAATTCATTCATGGGCTCGGGCAACAGGCCCAGCGCCTTCGCTGCTTGCTGGCGCAGGTTCAAGATTCTGGCTTCAAACTCCTTGGATTGCGGGATTTTCTCTTCCACCGTTCTGACGCGTGCGATGAGGAACGGCTCGGTCTCGAGAAATTCAGCGATTTCGAAGCGTTGGCGCCCTTGAATGATGATCTGCCGCTGCCCGTCGGGAAGACCGAACAGCCGCAAAACGTCCGCGGTTGTGCCGACGCCAAAGAGATCTTTAGGCTCCGGAGCCTCTATTGTCGGATCACGTTGGCTGACGAATCCAACGGGCAATTGTTGACGAACCGCCTCCTCGATCGTTCGCACGCTAGCGGGACGACCGACGACGAGCGGCATGACGGTAGAGGGGAACAACACGGCATTGCGTAACGGCAAGATGACCAACGCTCCGGCAGGAACCGTGAGACGCGACCTAGGGTTGGTTTTCTCTTCCGCAGCCATGATCACTTCCTTAACTCGATGATGAGCAGCCCATCGTGAAGCGAGACCTCTCCCAACGACAGAGGACGCATCCCTTCGATCGTGAGTCGGCGCTCGAACCGTCCAAGCGGGATTTCCCAGATCTTTAGCTCGCCGTCGTCGCAGCATTTCGGCAGCGGGCGCTCACCTGCAATAACCAGTTCACGCTCGTCGAGCCGGACATTCATCCGATCCGCCGAGACTCCGGGTAAAGCGGAGATCACCCACAAACTTTGCTCGGTCTCCACGACGTTCACAGGAGGTTCCCAATAGCGGCTTCGGCTGTGAGCTGATCGAAAATGGGTACCCACGGCGATTTGTAAAAAATTTCTGTGAATTCGCTCTGCCTGCTGCAGCAGATCATTCGCTCGCTGCCAAATCAAAAAGTCCCAATCGCGGGATGCCATGGAAATCGACCCTCAACTTGTTAGATTACGAACCTATAAGAAGACTAGGAGCCGAATGGCCCATTGTCAATGAAGCGATCGAAAAAGCTGTTTAGACAACAGCGATGTATAGCTGAGTCGTCAGCCTTTCAGCTGCCTTATGGAGCCAACGCGGGAAAGCTAGTCTCTGGGCCAAGCGGCAGTGAGAGAGGTAACGGTCGCGACCGTTCTCAACTTTCACTCTGCGGCATTTCTCGGCTGCAGCACACGTTGAATCTTGGATAAGAGATCGTTAAGCGCGATCGGTTTTCTGATAAAATCCTCGGCGCCCGGCACGAGAAATTGTCTATCTGCAGCCGACTGGAAGTAAGCGGTCATGGCGATGATGTGAGTTTGCGGCCAGCTCGAACAAACATGCTCGATCAGCGCCAGTCCATCCATGCGCGGCATCACGATGTCCGCGAGCACCAGATCAAAACGCCGAAGATTGAGTTTGTCGAGAGCTTCGACTCCATCATTGGCTTCATCGATTTCGTAGCCGTTTTCGCCTAGAAACGCCGAGATATTCTTTCGGGCCCGCGCATCGTCTTCGACCACGAGAATTGTCATCATCGCTTTTCTCCATGGGAAAGCTGGATGGTTTATCTAGCAGAATTGAAGTTGAGTTGCTAGAGGAAAAATGAGCGCAGCCTGCCGCACGCCGGGCAGTTCCCATTGACAAGCCGCGCGCGCCTTTTCTACAGTCGGAAGGAGTTTTCAGCGCTCAATGAAACTTTAATCCGGAGGTGACTTCGATGGCGGAACCCATCCTTGAAGAAAAAGACGCAGACGTAACGACGTTTATCCTGAACCGGCCGGAGGCCGGAAACCGACAGAGTGATG
>DASQUN010000511.1:0-14217 GCA_035641275.1 Candidatus Udaeobacter sp.
GAAGGTAATTTGGGGCTCATGAGAGCCGTAGACAAATTCAATCACCGTCTAGGTTTTAGGTTCTCGACTTATGCGAGCTGGTGGATACGGCAGGCGGTAACCCGGGCTCTTTCGGATCACTCGCGGACGATCCGCATTCCGGTTCACATGGTCGACTTGACAAACAAATTTAATCTTACGATGCGCTATCTGGCCAGCAAACTGGGTCGGCAGCCTACTTTGGAGGAAATAAGTGCTGAAATGGCGACCCCGTTGGACAAAGTCGAGACTATTTTTCACCTGGTAAAGGAGCCCGTTTCGCTCGAAACACGAGTAGGCGATGACGGTGACAGTTCTTTAGCGGAATTAATCAAGGACGATCACTCTGCTGATCCCGAGACCGTGGCTATTCATCAGGATTTCCAGCGAGAGATGCATAGAATTCTAACCGTTCTTACTCCCCGAGAAGAAAAAATAATTCGCATGCGATTCGGGATAGAAGAGAAAGCAGAATACACCTTGGAAGAAGCTGGCAAAGTATTCGGCATCACGAGAGAAAGAATTCGCCAAATTGAAGCTATCGCGCTGAGAAAGCTCCGGCATCCACGGCATCGACTGCCAAAGCCATCCTGATTGTACCAGCGATCAGGTCGTCATCGTGCCCTGGAACCAAAGTTCGTTTATAGAGTCAGGAGTTCGAATCCGTCATTCCTCCGAAAGTGGACCTCGGGGCAAGGCTTCCGGCCGCAGCCGATGGGTCTTTGCCTCAAAGGCCACACCTGCCAACCCCGTTCGCTGCTTATTCCAAGGGTCCGGGCCTGACACAACTTCTACGGCTCTACGCCTGCGGCCTCTAGCCTCGCCCTTCGGTCCAGCTTTCATCGTTAAGGGTGAACCTTAATGATAATGAATATTCCCGCGGAATTTAGGGAATGCAGAACCCCCCACTGTATCTTCCCCTTTGCTAGGGGGAGTGTGCAGACCGGGGACAAGAGACGAAGAGGGGGTCGATTCCGGGTCGCGCTAGCTATCGCCAGCTTGCCCGGAATGGACGATTAAATTATGTAACGAACTTCCCAGACACGACACTAGATCCTCATAAACAAAATCCTCGCAACGATTATGACAAGCATGACTGATCGATGCCTTCTGGTAATCATTTGGCTTGAAATGCACCCTCTAGTTCTATAAGCCCACGTCTAACACCCGTTGAGCGGAGGGCGCATGCAGTTTTCCAGATTGTACACCGGCAAGGACGGCAAATCGCATTTTGAGGAACTTGATCAAGGCGAGGGTTCGAAGTTTTTTCTGACGTCGCTCGCCGTGAAGGCTCTGGTTTTCAAGAACGATATGAACCGGGAAGATCTCCACGGGTTCCACACGGCGCCTCGACGCCAGTGGTGCATCACCCTGTCAGGTTCCGTGGAGATCGCTACCGGCGACGGCACAATCAAGACCTTTGGGCCGGGAGATGTCTTCCTGGCCGAAGATGTAACCGGCCAAGGCCACACGGCAATGCCAAAAAATTGGGTGCGGGCGTTTGTCCATCTCGAATGAATTCCATAAACGCTTAGGTTCGCAAGACCACGGCCACGTCATGCGACCAGCTTGACCTTAGCCTTGGGTTTCGAATAACTTCGATCCAGCTTGGATAGGCCCGATCTATTCCCGTCGCCGCGCCGCGACCCATCCTGAGAGGTGGCTATGAAGCGAAAATGTTTTAGGCACAATCTCCCTCTGTTTTTTCTTTTCGCCGCGTTCATTCTTCCATTTCCTGCCAGTGCTCAAGAGAGAATCAGGCTTGGATTGAGTTCGATCAGTGCTACCAACGGCAGCGTCTGGGTGGCTGAAGAAAAAGGATTTTTCAAAAAACAGGGGGTCGATGTCGAAGTCATTGTCATCGGTGGCGGCGGCGCCCGGGTGATCAGCTCCCTGATCGCCGGCGAGATTCACTTTTCCGTCGGTGGCGGCGAGGGTTCGATTCGCTCCCAACTGAAGGGAGTGGACAACGTCATCGTTGCTTCCACCTTGACCAAAGGCCTACAGCGAATACTTGCCCGACCCGAGATCAAAACCTACCAAGATCTGAAAGGTAAGAGAATCGGCATTACCCAATTCGGCTCGGCCGGGCATCTCGTGCTGCTGCTCATGCTCAAGAAGTGGAACATGCGTCCGGATCAGGTGCAGATCGTTCAGCTCGGCTCATCTCCAGCCATGCTCGTCAGTCTCGACAAGGGAGGAGTCGATGCAGCCGTCTTAACGATGCCTACATTTTTTCTGGCGGAAGAAAAAGGCTACCGGCTGGTAGGAGATCCGGCCAACATGGATATTTCTTATTTGCAGAATACGCTGGAAAGCACCCGACCTTTCTTACGCAACAATCGTGACCGAGCGGTTAAATTTATGAAGGGTTACATTGAAGGCATTGCGCATTTCAAGAAGAACAAACGAGAAAGCCTCGAGATCATGCGCAAGAAACTCAGAATACAATCGGAGCAAGAGCGTGACGTCCGTTACTTGGAACTGTCCTACGCCCTACTGGCATCCACGTTCTACAATGAGGTTCCCTACCCCTCGCTCAAGGGAATTCAAACGATCTTGGATAAGCTCGCGGAGGAGGATCCCAAGGTCAAAGAGCGAGACCCCAAATCGTTCATCGATGCAAGCTTGGTGAAGGAACTCGATGACAGCGGCTTCATCAAGGCTCTCTACGGTCACTAGTCGAACCATTGTTCCTGTGGATGACCGATGCCAATTGATCGGAGGCTGAATGTCTGACTACCAAGAAATTCTCTATCAGAAACAACGGGGCGGCGTGCTCATTACCATGAACCGCCCAGAGGCGCTGAACGCGATCACTCGGACCATGCTTAAGGAGCTGCACCGGGCTTTGGACGAAGCGGAAGCCGATCCTGAAGTTCGAGCCATCGTTCTCACCGGCGCCGGACGCGCCTTTAGCTCGGGTTTCGATCAGCGAACAACGAGCGGTCGGCGCCGGGACATGCAATGGCCGTACGGCATGCCGACCGACATGAGCACCGCCGATCTGCTCAACTACTGGAGCGTGGACGACGCGAAGCTCCTCCACATCCTCGAGCTTACCAAGCCCGTCATCGGCGCCATTCGGGGCTGGGCCATGGGTGGAGGTTGCTGGCTTGCGTTATTCACGCACATCACGATCGCCGCAGACGACGCGGTGTTCGCGCAACCCGAGGTGCGCCATGGCTCTAACACGAGCTTTATGTGGACCTTGTTGGCCGGATTCAAAAATGCGCTGCGTTACAGTCTCGTTGGAGATCATATCGACGCAGAGGAGGCGCTTCGCATCGGGCTGATCAATAAGGTCGTGCCTGCAGATCAACTGATCGCAGAATGCTTTTCGCTGGTCGAACGGATTGCCCGCGTGCCGCCGGAAACCGTGAAGATCAATTTGCAAATAGCGATCATGGGCCTGCAAATGATGGGCTTGCGTGATGCGCTTCGGATGGATGAGACGCTTTCCATCTCGGCACATATGATGTTGCGCGAGGAGTTTCGTCGACCGCTGGATGAAGCGCGCGCCACGCAAGGCACCAAGGCCTATCTCCAACTACGCGACGGTCCATTCCAACCCGAGCCGTTCGGGCCGCGCTCGAAAAGGCGGTAGAGCCAACCGGCCGGCCGGGCGGCCGGTCGCCCTTACCCTAGGAATAGGCCTTGGACCTAACACAATCCGATAGCGAAGAAGGCATCTGGCGCGACTTGACCCCGCTCATGCAGCCAAAGACGGTCGCCGTGGTCGGCGCGTCTCAACGGATGTCGGAAGGCGCCGTTCAACGGGAAACCAGAGGCAACAGAATTATTCGTAACCTGATGAATGCGGCGTTCGAGGGGCGGATTTTTCCAGTCAACCCAAAGTACCGCGAGGTTTTGGGGTTCCCGTGTTATCCGGATCTTTCGGCTATCCCTGAGCCGGTCGATTGCGTGGTTCTCGCGATCCCCGGGCGGCAGGTACCGGATTTATTGGAATCCGCGGCGGATGCCGGCGTGCGCGCCGCGGTTGTCTTCTCCAGTGGTTTTGCCGAAATCGGTCCCGACGGCGAGAAGAGACAGGCGCGGCTCGAAGCGCTTTCCAACAACCGCAACCTGCTCATCTGCGGTCCGAACTGCTACGGCGTGCTTAATGTATACGGCCATGCTCCCCTCTTCAGCTCGGTGATTCCTCAAGGATTTCTGTCCGGAGCAGTAGCGCTCGTATCGCAGAGCGGCGGCCTCAGCACGACGATCGCCAATGCGCTCATGCACAACCGCGGTGTGGGTCTCAGTTTTATCGTTTCCTGCGGCAACCAAGCAGGCGTGACCGTCGAGGAGTATTTGAACTACTTTGTCGAAGATGAGCGCACGCGTGTGATCGCGGCCTTCGTGGAAGGATTCAAACGGCCGGCAAAACTATTGGCGGTCGCCCGCAAAGCGCTGGCGCAGAAAAAACCGCTGATCATCTTAAAGGGAGGAAAATCCGACGTGTCACGCCGCGCCGCGATCACTCACTCCGGATCGTTGGCAGGCGCCGCGGAAGTCGTCGAAGCCGCCTTTCGCCAGAGCGGTATCGTACAGGTTCGCAGCCTGAACGAGCTGATCGACACGATCAGCGTCTTCTCCTGTGAGGAGTTCATCAAGCGCTACAACGGCGGCAGGCGGATCGGTGTCTTGAGCGGTTCCGGCGGCGAGTGCACTTTAGTTTCCGACGCCGCGGACTCAGCCGGCCTTGAGATCTACGATCTCGCCGACCAAACAAAGTCCCACCTCCAAGGAGTGCTGCCCGATTTCGGCACGCCTCACAACCCGCTCGACGGCACCGGCGCAATGTACGACGACGCGCAGATCTTCCCTCGTCTACTCGACGCGCTCATTCACGATCCCAATATGGACTTGATCACGGTCAATATCGAAGCGAACGATCCCCGACCCAAAGAGTTAAAGAGCGGCAATCGGTTTGCCACGGCGACTGCGGCGGCTGCCGCGGCCAGCGAAAAACCCATCGCCATCTTCAGTTCCGTCATAGGCGGCGCGGTGGATCCTGAAATCGTCCTGCCGCTCCGAGCCGCCGGAGTGCCACTGATGGAAGGCGCGGAGTTCGCGATGGCGGCGTTGCACAGTTTGGCTGAGTACCATGAGTTTTTTGCGGCCTCACGGAGCACCGAACACGAGAGCGGAACGAGCTCGCATGATATTCGCTTACCGGCAGGGACGTTGCCGACGGAACAGGCTTTTCGCTTGCTTGCTTCTTTCGGGATTCAGGTCGCCCCGACCGTATTGGCCATCAGTGCCGAAGAAGCAGTGGCGGTCGCTAACCGGATCGGTTTTCCGGTCGCGCTCAAGGTCGAATCCTGTAAGATTCCGCACAAGAGCGACCTGGGCGGTGTGGCACTAGGGGTCGCAAGCGCCGCGGAGGTTCGGAACGCGTTCGCCCGCATCCACGAGCACGTGAAGGCTCGCGCCCCCGAGGCCGAAATCGCCGGGGTCTTGGTGCAGCGCATGGTGCCGGAGGGTATTGAAATGATTCTCGGGATCAAACGCGATCCTCTTTTCGGGCCGGTAATCATTTGCGGATTCGGCGGGATCTACGTCGAGCTACTCAGAGACGTCGCTATCGGCATTCCCCCGCTCTCGCGAGAGCAGGCGTATGGCCTCGTTCGGCGTCTGCGCGGTTGGCCCCTGCTGACGGGCATCCGAGGGAAATCGCCCGCTGATATAAATGCGCTGTGCGAGTCCATTGTCGCGATTTCGCGATTGGCCGTGAGCGTCGGCGAGCAGCTTTTGGCTTTGGATATCAATCCATTGGTGGTTCATCCGAATGATCAAGGCGCGGTTGCCGTCGATGCGCTGGTGCACATCCGGGGCGCGGATTAAACGGACGGGCCGTGGCAATCAAGCGAAGGTAAATTGGAAAGGAAAGTCAATGGCCGACTATAAGGAGATCCTGTATGAGAAACAACGGGGCGGCGTGCTCATTACGCTCAATCGTCCCGAGGCGATGAACGCGATCAGCCGGAGCCTGATCAAGGAGCTTCATCAGGCTTTGGACGATATCGAAACCGACCCGGAAATCCGCGCCGTTGTCGTGACCGGCGCCGGCCGCGCCTTTTCGGCAGGCATGGACCAAGGGAAAACGGCTAGCGGACGGCGGCGCGATCTGCACTGGCCCTATGGTATCCCGACCGGCATGAACGCCGCGGAAGCCATCGACTCATGGCGCTCGGAAAGCCGCAACTTTATGCGCTTGTGGGAGTTCCCCAAGCCGATTATCGGCGCCATCAACGGCTGGGCAATGGGCGCTGGTTCGTGGTTTGCGCTGTTTACGCACATCACGATCGCATCGGAAAACGCGGTCTTTGCGCAGCCCGAAGTCCGTCACGGATCAAACACCAGCTTTATGTGGACGCTCTTGGGCGGCTTCAAGAATGCGCTGCGATATGGTCTCACGGGTGATCACATCGATGCCCAAGAGGCGCTGCGCATCGGATTGGTGGTCAAAGTCGTACCCCCTGATCGGCTCCTGGAAGAATGCTTCGGACTGGTCGAACGCATCGCCCATATCCCACCCGAGACGGTAAAAATTAACCTTCAGATCGCCACCATGGGACTTCAGATGATGGGTTTGCGCGACGCTTTGCTCTTGGACAACCAGCTTTCGGCGCCGGCGCATGTCATGCTGCGCGAGGAGTGGCGCCGGCCGCTTGACGAGGCGCGATTCAACGAAGGCACCAAAAAATATCTTGTGCTCCGCGACGGACCGTTCCAACCGGAACCGTTCGGGCCGCGGTCGAAGAAAAAATAATCAGCGTAATGGAGCATTGCCGGAAAACGATAAAGACCCAATCCTCCAGCGTTCCACTGCTTTCATAAAGAAGAACAGGAGCCGAACATGTCCAACTATCAGACGATCTCATATGACAAACAACGACATGGCGTTTTGATCACTCTCAATCGCCCCAACGCGATGAACGCGATGAATCGGGAGCTTTGGGAAGAGCTCGACAGCGCTCTGGTAGAAGCCGAGACCGATCCCGAGATTCGTGCCGTCGTGCTCGCCGGCGCCGGCAGCAGTTTTTCCGTCGGTGAGGATATCAGCGGTGACGATCCTGAAACCGCATGGCCCTACGGTATTCCCAAAGGCAGCTCCTTGGTTTATGAATACGATCGATTCCGTGATTCCGACCGCAAAGATATACTCGGCCGCCAGCTCTATCGTTGGCAATATCCCAAGCCGATTATCGGCGCCGTGAGCGGCTGGTGCCTGGGAGCGGCATCATGGTTGGCCCTTACCTGTCACGTCACCATTGCCGCGGAAGACGCCGTCTTCGGCCAGCCACAGATTCGCCACGGCGGCAGCACGGACTTTATCTGGGTCGCGCTGGCTGGCTTTAAGAACGCACTGCGGTACTCACTCACCGGCGACCATGTGGACGCCCGGGAAGCGCTGCGCATCGGTTTAGTCAATCAGGTCGTCCCGAAAGATAAACTGCTCGAGGAATGCTTTGCGTTGGTCGACCGCATCGCCCGCGTACCGCCCGAGACGGTAAAGATCAACCTGCACATCGCTACGATGGGAATGGAAATGATGGGGCTGCGCAAGGCCTGGACGCTGAATTCGGAATTGGCCGCCATGGCCCGGCTGACAAAGCGCGAAGAATTCAACAAACGCCTCGAAGAAGCTAAAAAGAAAGGCGGACTCAAAGCCTTCCTCGAAGAAAGAGACAAACCCTTTCGCCCGGAGCCCTTTGGGCCGCATTCGAAGAAGACTCCGATATCCTAGTTCAAAAACTCAGATCGACGGAGACTGGCCGATTAAGGAAAGCGTGCCAGTTACGTTCGAAGGTCTCAAGAGCAGATTCTGTTTGCTAACATGATCTCGAGTATCTCCGGTGGCACAGCCGGGCTGAAAACGTACCCCTGAATCTCGTCGCATCTTAATAACCTTAGAAGTTGCGACTGTTGGTCGGATTCCACCCCCTCCGCGATAACCTTAAGATTGAGAGAATGCGCGAGTGAAATAATAGCTGAAACAATGGACATGCTGTCCGGATTCCTATCGAGATCGATGATGAAAGAGCGATCGATTTTTACAGCACTGACGGGGAGCCTGGCAATATAGCTCAACGACGAATAGCCGGTGCCGAAATCGTCGATCGCGATGTCCACACCCAATTCTTTGAATTTTTCGAGCTTGGATATGCTATGCTTGATGTTGTCCATAATCAGGCTTTCCGTAATTTCCAGATCCAGAGCGGCCAAGCCGCTGCCGGTTCTTCCCACCGCATTGGCCACATTGACAACAAAGTCCTGCTGCCTGAGTTGAAGTGGGGAAACGTTCACAGAGATCGGTGGCGGATTGAGCCCTTTTGCCATCCACCGCCGGTAATCGCTGGCGGCCCTCTCCAGCACCCAATTGCCGACGTCGAGAATCATCCCGGTCTCCTCAAGAATGGGTATGAAGGCGCCCGGGAAGATGGCCCTGTCGGGTTGCTTCCAGCGCATCAGGGCCTCTACCCCATTGATCCGCTCGGTCTTCAAATCAATTTTCGGCTGGTAATAGAGGACGAATTCGTCCTCCTTGACCGCCCGCCGTAGCCTGTTCTCGACCGTGAGCCGCTCCGCGACCCTGGCGTTCATCCAAGGAGTGTAAAACAAATAGCGGTCGCCCGACCCTTTGGCTTTTTTGAGCGCCGCTTCGGCGTTTCTCAGCAGTGTTTCCGCGTCGTCGCCGTCGCCCGGAAACAGGGCAACTCCAGCCCTGACTGACATGTGGAGATCTTCCGCCTCAATGCTCAAGGGCCGGCTCATAGCGGTGGAGATCTCCTGCTCTAAGAAGCGCGCGACTTCGGCCTCCCCATTGATGTGGGGAAGGACCACCGCGAAGCAGCCGGCGCCCAAGTGGGAGAGATTGTCAGGGTAGATGATCGTTCTGAGGCGGTCTGCCACTTGACTCAGCAGGTAGTCGCCAGCGCGCCGGCCGAAAGTGTCGTTGATGATACTAAAACGCTCGAGGTCGATTACAACTAACGCCACCTGGTTTTTGTCGCGCCCCGGAGCGTGCACGATCTGGTTCAGTCGATCATGGATGAGACTGCGGTTGGGAAGTCCGGTCAGGTGGTCATAATAGGCCAGATAGCTAATCTTTTCCTCTTTACCGATGTATTCCAACGCGAAGGCGATATCCGCCGCCAGGTCTTGAAGTAAGTCCAGTTCTTTCTCGTTGAAAAAGCCGGCCTCTGACGCGTAGAGCTCAAACACACCGGCCACTTCGCCGTCCACTAAGAGCGGCAGGGCCACCGCGGAGCCGTAGCCGCGCTCGCGGGCTTCGGTTTTCCATAGGAACAACGGATCGCTCTCGAGGTCGTTGCAAACGACTGGCTGTTTGCTTTTGAACGCCGCCTCCGTGATACCCTGGTCGACTGGCGCTTCGCTGCCCGAAGAAAAGCTGATCTCGTCCAGATATCCTTCTTCAACCCCAGCCCAACCGACGGGTCTCACCTTCATCGAGACGGTTTCCAATAAGCCGATCCAAGCCATCTTGAACTGGCCGCACTCAACCGCGATCTTGCACGCTTCCTGAAACAGCGGCCCGCGCTCGCGAATGCGAACGATGGCCGAGTTGATGCTGCTCAGGACGGCTTGGATACGGCTTAGCCTTTGGATTTTCTCCTGGCTCTCCCGGAGCGCCAGCTCCACGTGCTGGCGCTGAGCGACTTCCTCAGTCAGCCGGAGATTGGTCTCTTCCAGCTCTTCGATTTTTTGCGACAATTTGTTGGTCATCAGGCGCAGATGCTCGCGGTCGAATTCATCCGTCCAATTGTACCTGTACGCCGGCTCCGGCTTGCCAGCCGCGAGAGCCGCCTGGACGGTGTTCAAGATATGTTGTGGATCGGCAGGTTTCACGATGACGTCGGTAACCCCGCAGGCGAGCGCGAGCTGTCGCGCTTCACCTTCCAAATAGGTCGCCGTGCAAAACAAGACGCGCGTCTCGGCCACAGACGCATCGGCCCGCACTTGACGGACAAACTCGAAGCCGTCCATGGTCGGCATAAGGATATCGGCGATGATGAGATGAGGACGTTGAGCGCGCGCCAGTTCCAAACCTTCCGCGCCGTCCGAAGCTTCTAAAACATGATAGTCTTTGCACGCCAAGACCGCTTTGATGAACCGCCGATTGGTTGGCTGATCGTCAACGACTAAAATAGTGGTCACAAGCTCATTCTCCTTTGTTGGGCGCACGACGATTCAAGAACGAAGAAACTTGTCCATTAAACGAGATCCAGGAACCAACAGGAATAGGGTAAATACCTGAGAAAATGATAATAAATGCCTGAGAATGATGAACCGTAGAGCGTCCGGTGAAGATTCGGAAGATTGGCGGATTCTTCGAGACTTTTGTGTCAAAGTGAGACGAATGCCGGGACTCGCTCTGGCACTATCGTAGGCTCAGGTTACGCCCGTAGCGGATGTGCATGAGGGATTTTTCCGCTTTAGTCCGCGTGATCACGAGTTTTCCTTCCCTGGAGTCGGGCGCGGTAGAGTTTCCAGCAGCGGCTCTTCGAGGCTTCCATTCCGAGCCAGAAGATCGCGGCTGGGTTATCGCAAGACGTTCGGCTTCAAAAAACACAATGTCGCCATTTCTGTTGCCGGCCGTTTCTTCGAAGCGCGCTCTGCGCGTTAAACACACATGCGGAGATCCAAATCCGTATTGACATAACCTCGCTGTCTGTTAACGTTTTCGCTGGAGGTATTGATGGCATCGAAAAACAAGCGGCGCGGTCCGCAGAGCCGGAAAAGCGTGAAAAGGAAAAAGTCAAAAGGCCGGAAGCAAAGCAGGGATATCAAGTCACCCGCGCAAACCAATGAGCCGTTCGAGCAGGACGCCAAGCGCCGCATCGGACAGCATAGTGGTACAGGCACCGCGCCACTGATGAAGAAGTAAGGCCAGCGGCGATCCCACGGAATTGTTCAAGGGCGGCTTCGAGGTCGTCGACGATTTTCTCGACGAGAATGTCGGGGCGGGACGATTTTCTTAGCCCTCAAAGCTTTTAACGACTTGAACGGCTTGACCGGCGGCTTCTTAGCCCCGCGCGATGCCTCTTCGAGGCTTTCTCTCTAGCCAGGAACTCGAAAAATCACCATGTCCTTTTTCGCTGCGAGCCGTAACGCCGAGAAATGGTTATCCCTGCCGTATGTGGTTGACCTACAATTGGGTTTGCGTCTGTCATGAATCCCGAGACAGTCAAGTCAATAATGACCTCAAAGCTGTGCTCAGCGGCTGGTATATGCTTTGCGTCAGCTTTCCCATCGCGATCAATGCCGAAATCAGTGTCGAAAAACAGTCGCTCGCGCCTTATCGAGCTAGCCAGACTACCGGCAACTTCACCATCGGTCAGGGAAATAAATTTTGATCGAAAATTTATTGGTCCATGGAGCGGCTTACGAGGGGAGGACGGTTGAGTGGCTCAGCTGGCGGATCGGTTCTTGCCGGGCACTTTAATCTCGCACCGTAGGTACGAAGCCGGGTGACATCTCAATGGCGCACTGACACCTGTCTGCACATCGGGCGTAGAGTGATTTGGAGGAGGCTCCATGTCAAAGGTTTGGCCGGGAAGTAATTATCCCTTAGGGCCTTCTCACGATGGGACGGGCACCAACTTTTCGGTTTTCTCGGAAGTCGCCGACCGCGTGGAACTCTGCCTGTTCGACGAGGATGGAACGGAGAGCAGATTCGATTTGCCCGAGGTAACGAGTTTTTGCTGGCATGGTTATTTACCTGGGGTCGGCCCTGGGCAGCGTTACGGCTTTCGTGTGCATGGACCATGGAAACCCGAGGATGGCCATCGATGCAATCCGGCAAAGCTGCTCTTGGACCCTTATGCGCGGGCGATCGAAGGACAAGTAAAATGGAATGAGGCGGTATTCTCGTACTCGTTCGATAACCCCGACGGTCCATCCAACGACATCGACAGCGCTCCGTTCATGCCTAAATGCGTCGTTACCACACCGTATTTCGACTGGGGAAATGACCGCCATCCTCGCACTCAGTGGCATGAGACGATTATTTACGAGCTGCACGTCAAAGGGTTTTCGATCAACCATCCCGCTGTGCCGACTGAGTTGCGCGGGACCTATGCCGGTTTGGGCCATCCAAAGGCAATTGACTATTTCACTCGCCTGGGTGTCACGGCGATAGAGCTCATGCCGGTTCATCAATTCATTCACGACGCCCACCTGCTGGAGCGCGGACTGCGGAACTATTGGGGCTATAACTCAATCGGCTTTCTCGCGCCGCACGACGAGTATTCCGCCGCTGGAAAGAACGGGCAGCAAGTTCAAGAATTCAAACAAATGGTGAAAGCGCTGCACGAAGCCGACATCGAAGTGATTCTTGACGTCGTTTACAACCACACCGCGGAAGGGAATCATCTGGGCCCGATGCTCTCGTTTAGAGGAATTGACAATGCCGCATACTACCGCCTGACCGGCGAGGATCGGCGCTACTACATGGACTATACGGGAACCGGCAACAGTCTCAACATGCGCCACCCTCATGTGCTGCAGCTCATCATGGATTCGCTGCGATATTGGATTCTTGAAATGCACGTCGACGGCTTTCGGTTCGATCTGGCATCCACGTTAGCCCGGGAGCTCCATGAGGTCGATCGGCTTTCGGCGTTTTTCGACATCATTCAACAAGACCCGGTGGTCAGCCGGGTCAAACTTATCGCTGAGCCTTGGGACGTCGGTGAAGGCGGTTACCAGGTGGGGCAATTTCCGCCTTTGTGGTTGGAGTGGAACGGCAAATATCGCGATTGCGTGCGCGATTATTGGCGGGGTCAGGATCAAACCCTCGGTGAGTTTGCCTATCGATTGACCGGCAGCTCGGATCTTTACGAGACCACTGGAAGAAGACCCTATGCCAGCATTAATTTCGTCACCGCTCACGACGGTTTCACGCTTAACGATCTCGTCTCTTACAATGAGAAACACAACGAAGCCAATGGTGAAGAAAACCGCGACGGAGAGAGCCACAACCGATCGTGGAACTGCGGCGCAGAAGGACCGACGGATGACCCCGAGGTCAATAAGTTGCGCGATCGGCAAAAGCGAAATTTCCTGGCCACGCTGTTTCTGTCTCAAGGCATTCCGATGCTGCTTGGCGGCGACGAAATCGGCCGCAGTCAGAACGGCAACAACAATGGTTACTGCCAAGACAACGAGATTTCCTGGTACGACTGGGAATCGGCTGATAAGGATTTGCTGGAATATACCCGGCAACTGATTCGCTTGCGCAAGGAACATCCAGTGTTTCACCGCCGTCGCTGGTTTCAAGGCCGGCCGATTTACGGCGCGCAGGTAAACGACATCGGCTGGTTTACGCCCGACGGAGCAGAGATGACAGAAGAGCACTGGAATGAGGGCTTATCCAAAGGGCTGGGTATTTTCTTAAACGGCGAGGCCATCCAAAGTCCTGACGCTCGCGGTGAGCGGGTTGTCGACGAGAGTTTTTATGTCCTGTTCAACGCTCATCACGAACCACTCCAATTTTTACTTCCTAAACGCGATTGGGGCGATGAGTGGGTCGTGGTGTTGGATACTACCCGATCAACGCCCGAAGAAGAGGAGCAGCCACACAAGGCCGGCCAGGAAGTTCCGGTTGAGTCGCGATCGCTGAAAGTGCTCCGTCGTGTCCGCTGATATCCGCGCCATTTACCACGTCCGTGAGATCAAGCCACCCTAGAGCGACGTTTAACTCGCAGCGAAAAACAGATCTTAATAAGCGTTCAGCCAACTCGAGGGATTCGTGCTCTCGCGTGGCCTTTTAAGCTCATCGATCCTGGCCGGATCGGCCTGCGGGCAGTTTGCTAGCCGCCCGAGCGTTAGGTTTATCGTGGTCGATGTATGAAGACCCAAAGTGTAGCCCGTATCAGTTTACGTTCTGCGGAAAAAGCTTCACTATCTCTTGACGCCGAGTCTGAGTTCGAATATGGGTTCCGGCACGAGACTCTCTATTTAGGGATGAAGGTGGCGTCCTGGAATTGCAATTTGTTAAACCAATCATCGCTGTTCGCCGTCATGCCCGCGCACGCGGGCATCCAGAAGCCTTTGATGTTCCGGGATTCCGGCTCTCGCTCGCTATTACCACCTCGGCCGGAATGACGTGTGGTAACACGACACTAGGATGTCGAGCGTGAGGAGCGCAAAACAATAACAGTCTTG
>DASQUN010000512.1:0-7814 GCA_035641275.1 Candidatus Udaeobacter sp.
GTCCTCTCTTGGTCCGGAGAATTGAGCGAGTCCATAGTGCAGGCAGAGATGGTTCTGAACGAAGCTCCCGAGCACAAAGAGGCCCTGCTGGTCAAAGCGAACGCCTTGCAATGGCAAGGACGCTACGACCACGCGATTCCCATTTACCAGAAACTCGTCGGGACGGAAGTTGACTTTGATGCCCGGGTGGGGCTCATTTATTCGTCTTTAGCCCTGGGCAAACGCACCGCGGCTCAGGATCACGTTAAGCTTTTAAAACCTGCCAATTCTCGCGAGGAAAGAGAACTCAAAAGAGTGGCAGAAGCAGTGGACCGGGAAACCAGACCCAAAGTCGATGCGCGTTACAATTTTTATCGAGATTCGGATAGAAATCGCCTCCATCGATACTTCTTACTGTCGGATTTTTGGCTGGGCGACCAAAACCTAGGCTTTAACTACAGACATACGGATGCGAATGACAAAACGCGAGAAAACCGAGCGGAAGATCTAACCTTCAAGATCTATTCCTCCCTCACAGACGCGATCGCCGTCGGCGCAACCCTCGGATTTACTCAACTTGGCGACGGCCATACATCCAACTTCCCGACCGGACAATTCCGCGTGGATGCCAAGCTCTTCAGGGGGACGGTGGGAGCTAATGTGACGCGAGAAGTTATCAGCGACACAGCTGAAATCATCGAGAACCGCATACGCATGACCAATTTTGGTCTTTACCTGTCGCAACCGCTAACCGATCGTTTTTCAGTCTATGCCGGTTATGCCTACAAAGACTTTTCGGACGGCAACCACGCCAATGATTTACAGTTTGTTTCACAGTACGCGCTTTATCTTAACCCAAAGATCGCCATCGGTCATCGATTTAGATTCCTGGATTTTTCGCAGCAAAGCCATAGCGGCTTTTTCGATCCAAACAATTACATTGCAAACCGTGTTTTCACCTCCTTTTATATCGAGCGACCGACTTACTACACCTACCTCGAAGGATTTGTGGGTCACCAAACTTTCCGCCGCGATGGAGTAGCCAGCGACGACTTTATTAAAGGCGGCGCAGGCAGTATCGGGATCAAGCCCCTGCCCAACTTGGCTGTCGAGATCAATGCCGAGGGGGGTAACTTTGCCGCCGGTTCCGCCGCTGGTTTCACGTACTTCATCGTCGGTCCCAGACTGCTGTTGAGATTCTAGAATTCCACACGGTCCCAGCTAAATCCCGCATCCTTCGCACACATTTCCAAACGGATTTGAATCTGCTAAGAGACAAATGATCGCTCGGTCTTCGGTCTCTTGATTTCTTCCATATCCGTCAATCGCGCGAGATCGGTCAACCGTTCAGCCAAATACAGGAGGCGCTATGAAATCACGCGCGGCGATCGCTTGGGAAGCAGGTAAGCCTTTGGTCATTGAAGACGTAGACGTCGAAGGGCCGAAAGAAGGCGAGGTTCTGCTGCAGGTCAAGGCAACGGGGGTATGTCACACGGACGCCTACACGCTGTCGGGCAAGGATCCAGAAGGGATTTTTCCTTGCATCATGGGCCATGAAGGGGGCGCGGTCGTCATGGATATCGGTCAGGAAGTGACTAGCGTCAAAGCCGGAGACCATGTGATCCCGTTGTACATCCCGGAATGCCGCCAGTGTAAATTTTGTAAATCCGGCCGGACGAATCTGTGCGGCGCGATTCGAACCACGCAGGGCAAAGGCCTGATGCCGGATGGTTCTTCGCGTTTCTCCGTCAAACGGAAACCCCTCTTTCATTACATGGGAACTTCTACCTTTTCGGAATATACCGTAGTTCCGGAGATTGCCGTTGCTAAAATCAATCCGTCTGCTCCGCTAGACAGGGTCTGTTTGCTGGGTTGCGGTATCACCACAGGCATTGGCGCTGTGTTGAATACGGCGAAGGTACGACCCGGGTCAACGGCAGCGGTCTTCGGCTTGGGGGGAATTGGGCTAAGCGTGATTCAAGGTCTGGTGATGGCCAAAGCGGCACGCATCATCGCCGTCGATATGAATCCGCAGAAATTTGATATGGCCAAAGTCCTAGGGGCAACCGACTTCCTCAATTCCGCCGATCAGGCGAAGCCGGTTCAAGACGTGATCATGGATTTGACCGACGGCGGAGTGGATTACTCCTTTGAATGTATTGGTAATGTGACAACCATGAGGGCAGCGTTGGAGTGTTGCCACAAGGGTTGGGGCGAATCGACCATTATTGGCGTCGCCGCAGCCGGAGAAGAGATCAGCACGCGCCCGTTCCAACTCGTGACCGGAAGAATTTGGCGCGGCACCGCCTTTGGCGGCGTTAAAGGCCGTTCGCAGCTTCCGAGTTACGTCGAGCGGTACTTAAGCGGCGAAATTAAGATCGACCCTATGATCACCCATAAGCTGCCGCTTGAGAGAATCAATGAAGCCTTCGATCTGATGCACGAAGGAAAAAGTATTCGGTCAGTCATCCAGTTCTGAGACCAAAAACAAATTTAGCGCTAAGAAATCTTGTGGCCGATCTTGGGCACGAACGCGGCATGTCGATTCCGTATTGCCGGCGTAAGGAAGTTGCAATATCGTCTCATTTTAATGGGAAACCGGGTTGCAGTTTAAATCATTTCTTTCTATAAGATAGCCGCAGGGTTTTTCCAGCCCGTGTTGCAGAGATGCGGCGAGATCAACTGGAGAAAGGAACGCCGATGGATAAAAAAATTAAATTTCGTGTGAACGGTAAGAAGGTCGAGTTGGAAGTGCCAACGAACCGGCTTTTGATCGACTGTTTGCGTTACGACCTCGGACTCACCGGCACCAAAGAGGGATGCAGTGTGGGCGTCTGCGGCGCTTGTACCGTTCTAATGGATGGCGATATGGTCAGTTCGTGTCTGGCTTTGGCGGTATTCGCCGATGGCCACGACATCACCACGGTCGAAGGGTTGGCCAAAAACGGCGAGTTGCATCCGGTGCAGAAGAGCTTCATCCAGTATGGCGGCTTCCAGTGCGGCATCTGCACACCGGGACAGGTCGTCGCGGCCAAAGCGCTTTTGGACGAAAATCCCAAGCCCAATGTGGAAGAGATCAAAGACTGGATGATGGGTAACCTGTGCCGCTGCACCGGTTATTACAAGATCATCGAATCCATCGAGAAGGCGCACCAATTCGCCAAATAAGGACAGTGCCATGATACCTTTTGAATACCGCACGCCTAAGAATCTCAAAGAAGTTCATGCGACGCTAAAGGAGTTTGGGACGGACGCCAAACTCATCGCGGGCGGCACCGCGCTGGTCATTATGATGCAGCAGCGTTTAGTCCGTCCGAGTTGTCTGGTGAGCCTTCGCGCCGTGCGTGGTTTGAATGGTCTTGAAATCAAAGATGGCGGAGTGCGCATCGGTGGTCTCGCCACGCATCGTGAAGTTGAAACCTCTTCGCTCGTGCGCCGCCGCCTTCCACTGCTGGCGGAAACTTACCATCACGTCGCAACTATCCGCGTGCGCAATATGGCCACCGTGGGTGGCGGGCTGGCTCACGCGGATCCAAACCAAGATCCGCCACCGACCTTAATCGCTCTTGGCGCGACCGTGAAAGCAACCTCCGCCAATGGGAGCCGCGTCATCCCTATCGATGACTTCTTCACCGATTACTATGAAACGGTCCTCAATCCTGACGAGATCATTACCGAGCTCTTTGTTCCGAAGCTGCCGCCGAATGCAGGCGCGGCTTACTTGAAATTTCTGCCGCGCACCGCCGATGACTATGCGACCGTTTCCGCCGCGGCGGTACTCAGCTTAGACAAAAGCAAAAAAACCATCAGCGACGTTCGCATAGCACTGGGTAGCGTGGGTGCCACACCGATCAGGGCGACGGCTGCCGAAGCCTTGCTGCGGGGTCAGCCGGTAAAACCTGAAGCATTCGCGGAAGCGGCGGAAAAAGCCAAAGAGGCTGTCGATCCGGTCAGCGATTTCCGTGGGTCTGCAGGCTACAAAAAAGAGATGGCCGGCGTGTTTGTTCGTCGCGCGCTCGAAAAAGCGCTTACGCACATTCGAGAGCAAGCCAAAGCGAAGCCCACCCCGAAGAAGACAACAAGGACGACCAAGAAAAGGAGAAATCGGTGAAGTTTACCCAAAGCGCGCAAATTCCTGTTGCGCGGGAACCCCTTTGGAATTTCCTCATGGATGTGCCCAAGGTAGCGCAGTCGCTGCCGGGAGTGGAATCCGTCAGCAAAATCGATGATACCACCTATCAAGGAGCATTGAAGGTTCGAGTAGGACCCATATCGCTCAACCTTCAGGGCAAGATCATTGTGGAAGAGCGAGACAAGCAAAATTGGCGCGCCGCACTACGGGCGGAAGCAAAAGACCGGATGGCAGCCGGTGCCGTAAACGGCAAAACCAGCATGATCCTTAAAGAGCTCGGTCCTGCTCAGACCGAACTCTTGGTCGAAACGGACGTGAACATTCTCGGAAAGATCGGAGAGTTCGGCCAGCCGATTATTCGCAAGAAGGCCGATTCTATGCTTAAGGAGTTTGTGGAAAACATTAAGAAGCAGCTAACTGAAAAATAGCCTCTTCGAGTCTTCGTCAGTGGTCTCATCGTTTTCTTCGTCATCCGAACCTGTTTCAGTGACCCTACCTAAGACGCGATTGTAACAATCCTCGGCTAATTTTTTCCGTCCTGCGGAGGTGTCATCGTAGCGAAAGCATTCGATCTTGGGTTGGATCGTCACCATCACCTCGATGCCGCGGACGGCCAGCAACCGCCAGAAGTGGCTGATGAAATCCATATCTCCGTACCAGTAAATCAGATCTCGATTGGCGACGGAGATTGGCTCCTCCTCAATGCTTGTGTAAGCGAGTGTAACAGGCACGATGATCGACCGGTGGCGTAAAGGAGCGGCGAACGGAGCCGTTTGGAAAGGCAACACTCGTTCGCCATGAGTCGAAGTTCCTTCAGGGAAAAGAAGGATGTTTGCTTCTTGCTTCAATTTTCGTTCGATCTCGTCCACCAGTAGCGAAATCTTGTCCTTGTGTTGTCGGTCAACGAAAACCGTTCCACAAATCGTGGTCCACTGGCCAATGATGGGCCACTTTTTTACCTCCCTTTTGGAAACGAACAGGACGGGGAAAAGACTGCCCAATACGATGCCATCAACGTAGCTCACGTGATTGCTGATGATGACGTAGCCGCCTCGTTCCAGCTGCCCCTCATCGCCGAGTACCGTGACTTTGATGTTCAGAACGGTGCGCAAGAGGAGGGTAAAGCTGCGGGTCAGCCGGCTAATGATCTTCCAACGATTAGGAACGCTCAGCACGCTGATCCACACGTGAACCATAGCGACTAAGCCGAAGAAAAAAGCCCAAAGCGAGAGAAAAGCTGCTAATTTAACCCACCGCATTCTGCACCTTTGACCCGAGGAGGCCGAAACGGCGGAGATATTCGCCGCTCAGTTTGTGGATATCCAGCAAGACTAGGAAATCAGCGGTGCCAAATTCCCGATCCAGCGCGGGTGGGCCGCAGACCACCGCGCCGAGCCTTAAGTACCCTTTGATCAAACTGGGCAGCTTCAGAAAAAGCGCGTGTTCATCGGCGGACGTCATGTTGTCCACAATGCTATCAAATCGACACTCGTCCACGGGATGGACCCGAAACGCTTCATCCGCGTAGTATTTCTGCTTCAACAGGGAAAAATATTTGCTTACCTCTCCGGCATCGGTCGTATAGAGACTGCCGCAGCCAAAGAGAAACCTCACCTGATGGGTTTTGACATAATGGGCGATGGCTTCCCACATGAGCGGCATGAGCGCCCGGTCGCGGAAATCCTTGCGGGCGCAAGAGCGTCCGAGTTCCAAGAGCTGACCGTCCAGCATCTTGATTTTCTCCAGGTTGAATTCTCTCTCAGAATAGAAACCGATATCTTGCTTGGCTTGAGAACCGAGGAGCAAACGATAAGTCCCCACGACTTCTTTGCTGTCGCGATCGCGCACGATCAGGTGATCACAAAAAGGATCAAACTCATCGACGTCCAGACCGCGTTCGTACGAAGCTTGAAGACCCTTTTTCATTTCCAAGTTGAAAACTTGGAACCTCAGTTTCTGCGCTTCCTGGACTTCCTTGCTATCCGTTGTGATCTTGATTTCAAAATCGGCCATCTCATCGAAAAGCGTAACACACACCCCCCGGTTGTCAAACTAATTGGCGATTTCACTTGGTGGTAATCCAAACAGGGATCAATGAGCGGCGGGCGATTCTTTCAGCGATGCATCCAGTGAGGTTTGCGCTTGGCCAGAAAAGCCTCCACGCCTTCTTCCACGTCTTTGGTCTGCAGAAGCTCGCGGCAGTAAAGCTCCTCAGATCTTTTCAAAGCATCGAAGAAAGGATCCAGAGATAACTCGCGGAGCCCCTTTAAGCTGATTCTGAGAACGGCGCCGCTCTTTCCCAGAAGCTCCTGCAACAAGGATTCAAGTCCGTTCTCTAATTGATCATTGGGCAGCACACGGTTAATCAGCCCCATCGCGAGCGCTTCCTGCGCTGAATACTTTCGGCCTGTGAAAATCATCTCCGCGGCTCGGTGATATCCAATGAGTGAAGAAAAGCGCGCCAGAGCAACGGGCGGGTAGCAGCCCACATGAATTTCGGGTGTGGCGAAAGAGCTATCCTCGGCGGCGAGAAGCAAATCACATGAGCTGGCGAGCTCGCAACCACCTCCGAGACAAAGTCCCTGGATTAAGGCAACCGTCACCTGCGGCAACGCGAAGAGCTTCCGGATGACGCCGTGCACGACGTCGAGCATCTCGGGGACCTGTTCGCGCCTATGGTCTCGAATGTCGACCCCTGCCGAAAAAGCGCGTTGCCCCACTCCACGGAGCACGACCACATCGACAGCCGATTCTTGACCGCACTTGACTAGAATTTCGTCAAGCTCCCGCAGCAAATGAATGTCGAGAACATTCAGCGGCGGGCGGTCGATGGCGAGCAAGATGACTCGATCTCTTTTCTCAACTAACACGCTCATGTCGCTCGTACCTTGGTTTCATACTGCGCGTACAGCTAATGCCGTTCTCAGAAGCTGACGTCATAGGTGCGCCCGTTTCGTTATCCCGAAAATTGACCCAAGGACAAGGTTTCCGGCCGCTCTTCGATTAGCTAAAGCGTCGTGAGCAGCTCGTCGAACCACGAATTTCGAAGACTCCCCGCGCTAGACGCCCGTTTAAAAACGCATAAACCACCATGCTTGCTTTTACAAGCGATTGTCGGAATCCAGTTTGACAAAAAGGATACCAACCCTTACACTTTCTTCGTTCCAAAGGAGGGCCAGATGAAAAACTCGCGACGTGCGGTTCTTATCCTCGCCCTGTCATGCGTGTTGGGGACAACGCCGAGTTATGCCGCGCCTGACGAATACGACGACAGTCAATCCCATCCTTTGAGGGTTCTGGCCTATCTCATCCATCCGGCCGCTTTCTTGGTTGAGTGGGTCGTCTTTAGACCCTTTCACTTTCTCGTCAGCGCAACCGAAGCGCAGGAAGCACTTTTCGGCCATACACCCCACCCACCGATTCTTGCCGAGCCCCAACCGGCATACAATTACGGCATGCCGAGGAAGGTCGCCCCGGAAAAAGCAGCGGAAGCCCCACCACCGCCTGTCAGCCAACAGCCGGCGCCAGAGAAAGTGAGAATCGTCGAGGTTCCGGTCGAAAGGATTGTCGTAAAAGAAGTTCCCAAGATCGTCGAAGTGGAGCGGCTCGTGTTTCCTAACATTGCTTTCCGCTTTAACTCCGCCGATCTGACCGAACTCGGCAAGGGAGAGGTCTACCTTGCGGCCCAGAGGCTAAAAGAAAA
>DASQUN010000513.1:0-6549 GCA_035641275.1 Candidatus Udaeobacter sp.
ATTCCATCAAGTATGGAGCTGGCTGAAAGCAATGCTCCGGCGAAATCGGACTCTGGAGGTGTTATGAATGTGATAAAAAGCACATTCGCCTTAATGCTCGGCGTCTTCTTGAGCCTTCTGCAAGCGGCGCAGTTAGACGCGCAATCCTCCTTCTATGAGAAAAAAACCATCCAGGTGGTTATCGGATCCGCTCCCGGAGGACTCTACGATCGGTGGGCCCGCCTTTTCGCCCAATACATGGGTAGGTACATTCCTGGCAATCCCAACCTCGTGGCACAAAATATGCCCGGCGGCGGCTCCATGGTTGCGACAAATTATCTTTATGGCGTCGCTAAGCCGGACGGATTGACCATCGGCATGTTCCAAACCCACATGTACCTCCAGCAGTTGATTGGGGTGAACGAGGTCAAGTATGACATGCGCAAGTTCAACTGGCTTGGCTCACAGGAAAAGGGGCAGATGATGCTCTACATCCGCGCCGACTCGCCCTACAAATCATTAGACGACATCCTTAAAGCTAAAGAGCCGCCCAAGTGCGGCGGCTCGGGCGCGAGCGACCAATCCGCGCTTTTGACACGGCTGTTGGAAGAAACCATCGGTGCAAAATTCATTAGAGTTTTAGGATACAAAGGAGGCAGCGAAGTCGATCTTGCCATGGAACGGGGTGAAGTCGTTTGCCGCGCTACAAGAATCACCGTTCATTTCAGCCGCGAACCGTTTCTTACCTGGGAGAAAAAGGGCTTCGATCGACACCTCGTCCAGGCCGGGAGGAAGAGAGATCCGCGACTCTCCGACGTGCCAACCATCTACGAGCTCATGGACAAATACAAAACGCCGGAAGTCGGGCGACGCTTGGCGCACGTAATTTTAAGCGGTGATGAGTTAGGTCGCCCGATGGTGGCGCCGCCCGGCGTGCCCGCGGACAGAGTCAAAATATTGCGGGAAGCCTATAGCAGAACTTTGAAGGATCCAGAGCTAGTGGCGGAAGTCAGCAAATCGAGGCTGGATATGGAGCCGTCGACCGGTGAGGAGATCGAAGCGATTATCAGAGATGTTATGGATCAATCTCCCGAGGTTGTAGCTCTCATCAAAAAACTGCTTGACCAATAGACCGAATGCTTCGCTGCGTGAAGTTTTCCTGCGGCGCAGCCTTGAGCTGCGCATTTCTCTTTTGGGCTTGGCCGATCTCCATCCAGGCGGGCGAATCCAAACCGACATGGGAAAGGGAGTGGGACGAGACCATCGAGGCCGCCAAAAAGGACGGGCAGGTGACGATCTACCACACCCGAGGACCGTTCGATAAGCTCTTCTCCGAGTTCTCGAAGCGCTACCCCGGAATCAAGCTCGTGTCGGTGACGGGACGAGGAGGCGAACTGATCTCAAGGATCATGGGCGAGCGGAGGGCTGGAAAGCACCTCGCGGACATCTATCTGGGCTCATCGGGTACTCCGCTGGACATTCTCTACCCGGCGAAAATTCTCGAGCCGATCCAGCCCAATTTGATTTTGCCTGAAGTCAGAGACCAGGCAAACTGGTTCGGCAAACAGCATCACTACAGCGATCCCGAGGGCAAGTATATCTTCGTCTTTGAAGGCGTGGTCCGATCGGATATGGCGTACAACACGACGCTCGTCGATCCGAAAGAGTTTGGTTCCTATTGGGATCTGGTTAAACCCAAGTGGAAAGGAAAGATCGCTGCGATGGATCCCAAGCTCCCCGGCTTTCCCGAGGGATTCCTTCAGTTCGCTTACTACCATCCCGATCTGGGCGCTAAATTCCTAAGACAGCTTTTTGGCGAGATGGACATCAGCGTGTCACGAGATAGCCGCCAGCTCGTCGACTGGCTTGCCGTGGGGAAATTCGCCGTCGCTCTCGCGCCGTCCGCCAGCGAGGTCCAGGCGGGCATGAAACAGGGCCTGCCTCTGGCCCGGTTTGAACCGCGCGCGTTCAAAGAGGGAATCTACATGCGCGCAACCCAGGGATCGCTTAGCATCCTGAGCCGCTTGCCCCATCCCAATGCCACGAGAGTATTTGTCAATTGGCTCCTCTCCCGCGAAGGCCAGACTCATTTCCAGAAGCATTTTTTGAGAATAGATCCCGTCTTCAGTTTGCGGGAAGACGTTCCCGTAGATCCTGCGGTCGAGCCGTACAGGCCCAAGCCGGGCGACAAGTTCGTGCCGATTTATCGTTCGGAATTCCGCGAGCTCCAAGCAGCGTTCAAGGTGATCGATGAGGCGCTGAAGAGGTAGGGCAAAGGCAGAGGCTTGCGCGTTACTTTATTTCTCACGTTTAAGAGTACAAAAGATCGTCGTCTCTGATATAATGGTGGTCCAAATCGTGAGGTGGGATCGTCTCAGACGGCTCAAAAGAGTTTTTCATGCTTCGACTGGCTCCAGCGTGAACGGAGAAGCCACAATATCTTCAACTGTCGTTCCGTTCGTCCTGAGTGAGCCGGAGAGCGAACGGAGGTTTCGACAAAATATTCGTCATACCCATTGCTGTTTCGCAGACATAGAACGAACATTCAGTGGCAATTGACCTGCCCTTGTATTCAGGCACCCGCGCAATCGCACAGTCTGACCGGCAACTTTTTGCATCCAGGCCATTGAGCAGTGAGCGGAAATAGGCATTGCAGTACTTGGAGTGTTGGTTTCAATCGTCTCATTCCATCACTCCCGTATTCCAGAGTCTTTCCAAATCTGAATTCTAAGGAGATAAATAATATAAGAGATGGCTAAACCTATGCTAAAGTCCAACAGCGCAACGGCCGAGAGCCGGCCCGCCGAGCCAAAGGCGCCGATATCCGCCGCCGAGCTGGGCGCTCGTCAGCGGGAGATCTCCGTTTCCGAGTTCTTTACCAAGAACCGTCACTTACTGGGCTTCGACAATCCCAGAAAAGCACTGCTCACCTGCGTCAAGGAGGCCGTCGATAATGCGCTTGACGCGTGTGAAGAAGCGGGGATTCTGCCCGAAGTCGTCGTCAAGCTGGAAGTGGCTTCAAACGGTGCCGCTCCACTGCCGCCGAGCCAGGCGAATCGGTTTCAGATTACGGTGATCGACTATGGGCCCGGCATCGTCCGCCAACAGATTCCGCGAATTTTCGCGAAGCTTCTCTACGGGTCCAAGTTCCATCGGCTGCGCATGAGCCGCGGACAGCAAGGCATCGGCATATCGGCCGCCGGCATGTATGCACAACTGACAACCGGGAAACCGGTGCAGATCATCTCGCGCACCGGCGCGCGCACGCCCGCCCATTACTTCGAAGTCCAGATCGATACCAAGAAGAACGAGCCGCGGATTTTCGAGAACAAGAAGATCGACTGGGAGAACCATCGTGGAACCCAGGTGACCCTCGAAATCGAGGGCCGGTACCAAAAGGGTCGCGCCTCAGTGGACGAGTATCTCGAGCAGGTCGCCATCGCCAACCCGCACGTCAAGCTCGTCTACCAGACCCCCGAGGGAGAGACCAAAGAATACGCCCGGACCATTGAAGAGCTGCCGCCTGAGCCGCGTGAGATCAAGCCGCACCCCTACGGCATCGAGTTCGGCATGTTGCTAAAGATGCTGCACGATACGAAGAGCCATTCGCTCTCGGGATTCCTGTCGAGTGATTTCAGCCGGGTCTCCGCCAATCTCGCTCAGGAAATCTGCAAGGCCGCGAAAGTTTCGCCGGACTCGCGGCCGCGAAATATTCACGGCGCCGCCGCCGAGGCGGTCTACAAGGCGCTCCAATCCACCAAGATCATGGCGCCGCCGAGCAACTGCATCTCGCCCATCGGCGAGAAGGCGATACTCCACGGCCTGTACAAGCAGATCAAGGGAGAGTTTTATACGGCGGTGACCCGGCCGCCCGCAGTCTACCGCGGCAATCCGTTCGTGATCGAAGCGGGCCTCGCCTTCGGCAAGGGGCCGGAACAGGCGGCGGATAAACCGGAAGAGCCGAAGGCGCCGCTCGCGGAAGGCGAGCAGCACGATGACGACAACGAACTGGCCCGCGTCATTCGCTACGCCAACCGCGTGCCGCTTCTCTATCAGCAATCCGCCTGCGCAACGTTCAAGGCCGTGCTCGAAACCAGTTGGCGCAACTACGGGGTTTCTCAATCGAGAGGCGCTCTGCCGGCCGGTCCCATGGTGATTTTCATCCACATGGCCTCGGTATGGGTGCCTTTCACCAGCGAGTCCAAGGAAGCCATCGCCGATTACGACGAGATCCGCAAGGAAATCAGACTCGCGCTGCAAGAGTGCGGGCGACGGCTGGGAGTTTTTGTCAGGCGGCGCGAACACGCCAAGAGCGAGTTCCGCCGGCGAAATATCTTCGAGCTTTACATCGAAGAAGTCGTGGAAGCCTGCAACCGCCTGAAGGGTGGAAAGCTCCCGAAGCAGAAACTCAAAGACCAACTTCAGAAGATTGCGATGAAACGGACCGGCGGCCAGAAGACCGACGAGTTACTGGGAAGTCGTGGAGGCGGACCGGAAGGTCTCGCCGATTCGATCATCGTCACTCCCGAGGGAGTCGAAGGAGACGCACCGCTTTTACCCGACGATGAAAGAACCGTTGCGCCACCGGAAGAACCCGCGCGAGAAGAAGCGGAGCCCGCGTTGCCGACGTTGCCGAAGGAAAAAGCTGACGCAGCGATAAAGGGCAAAGCAGTAAAAGTTAAGCAGCGGGGCGGGCCAAAGAGCCGAGGCCACGAACAAGCGGTTTTACCTTTTGTTGAAAAGGCCGGGACAAACGCAAAACGCAGCCGAGAGACAGGAAAAAAACATGGCACGAAAAAAACCAAAAAATAACGGAGCGGTCGAGAAGAAACTTGTCGGCGTGGCCGACGCAGTCATTACGGCCGCAGAACGGAGCAAGGACCCCACGCTTTCGATTCCAATCCGCAGCCTCGCAAACGTCACCTTCAACGAGAAACGGGGCCTCATCGAGATGGGTCGAAGGAAGCAGGCGCGCTCGTTTTTCAACGTCGGGATGGCCAAGAAGTTCATGCAGACCGTGCTGGTGGCGGATGCTCTCGCGGAGCTGCAGCGGGCGGACCTCACGACCTCTCTCCGGGAGATCTACTACCGCACCAAGCACACGATTAAGAACTCGCACGAAAATACGTTCGACGGCCAAAACGAATCCGACCCCCTGATCGAGGATCTCGAAGTTACCTTGGCAGCGCTTCGGGAAGAGCTCCACGTGCGCGCCGAGAATTCCGGCACCGTCGTGGGACCGCTGGTGTTGGTCGATGACGGCGACCGGGTGGACTGTACCAGGCTCGGGAAAGGCGGGTATTCGGTTCCCTCCATCGTCGAGCCGGAATACATTCAGATCACCAAGTGCACGGCTGATTTCGTGCTGCTCGTCGAGAAAGGCACCCAGTGGAACCGTCTTTCGGAAGATAAATTCTGGCGCAGGTACAACTGCATCCTGCTTACGGGAAACGGCCAGCCGCCCCGCGGCGTCAGGCGCCTGGCGCGCAGGCTGCATGAAGAATACAACCTTCCCGTTTATGTCCTCGTGGACAATGATCCGTGGGGCTACTACATCTACTCGGTTGTCAAGCAGGGGTCGATCAACCTCGCTTTTGAAAGCGAGCGCATGGCCATTCCCAAGGCCAAGTTCATCGGCTTCTCCAGCGCGGATCCCGATCGCTATGGGCTCCCGCGTAACGTCGGCATCAAGCTCAACGATAAAGACGTCAACCGAGCCCGCGAGCTGCTCAAGTACCGGTGGTTCCAGAAAAAGGACTGGCAGAATGAAATCAAAGGGATGCTGTCGAGCGGTCTCAAGTATGAGCTGGACGCGCTCGCCAACAAGGACTTTCAGTACCTGACCAAGAGCTACCTTCCGAGAAAGCTAAAAGAGAAAGATTGGTTGGATTAACTCGCCGCGGACAAAGCGGCCCTTCAGCCTTTCGCCCGGGATATTCATTGTCATTGAGGCTCATCTTGACGATGCAAGCTGGACCGAAGGGCGAGGCTGGAGGCCGCAGACGCAGAGCCGTAGAAGTTCTGTCAGGCCCGGACTGTTGGAATAAGCACCCTTGGGGTCGGCGCGGGCGGCCTTGGAGCGGCCCATCGGCTGCGGCCGGAAGGCTTGCCCCTGAGCAACCGCTTTCGGCTGGTTAACAGGTGGTAAAGAGCAGCAGAGGGGGGAATCCCGGTTTCGACGCTGGGTGTTCAATTCTGTGCTCTATTTCGTCCAAAACTCAGGCGCCACCGTGGAAAGTCATCACAAATTCACGTTTTTCCTATTGGTATGGTTTATGCGTCGCGCGACCCGATCATGCATAAGATTCTTCTAGTCGATAACAATCGCGAGTACCGCCAAAGGATGGCAATGATTGTGCGCCGGGTAGGCTATGAGGTGATCCAGGCGGATGAAGTTACCGAAGCCATGGAAAGGTCATCGAGTGATCGCCCCGATTTGATCATGATGGAACTCACGCTGCCGGCAATGAACGGTGTCGAGATCGCGGCGTGGCTAAAGACCAATCTATTTCCCTTTGGAATTCCCGTCGTTATTTATACTACCCAGCAACCCGGAAGTTGGATAGAGGG
>DASQUN010000514.1:0-5083 GCA_035641275.1 Candidatus Udaeobacter sp.
GAGATCAGGCCCAGGCCCTTCAGACGCTTGGGCGAATAGCTGCAGAACTCGGCGAGCCATTCGTTGTACACTTGAAAACAGGCCCTTTGGAATCCGGCATCCCTGATCCAGAACATGCGGAAACCTAGCGTGGTATAGAGAACGTCCCCGGCCACGCCATCCTGGTCCATGTCTTTGACCCTTTGGGCCGGATCCCAGCCGCCGCGATGGGCTCCGGCGTACGAGAAGTCGTTCAACAACAGCTGTAGTTCTTCAAGCGTCTTGTTGGCGCCGAAACCCAAGATCACGTTGTGCGGAGGACGATCCTGTTCGATGATCCACCACGCGCCCGGCTGCCCCTCATACTCCGTCACCATTCGCGGAGCAATATCACGGTATTTTGCCGGCAAGCGCTCTTGCCACAGCCTCAATGGCTCGCTGACATGGGAATCCGCGTCGAGCAGCATCAACTCCGTCATACTTTTCCTTTCTCATGTTTTTTGTTTTGTTGCCACAGCCCCAACTATTCCCCGAAAGTGGAGCTCGGGCAAGGCTTTCGGCCGCAGCGGATCGGAATGATAATGAACATTCCTGCGAACGAGGTCGAACGTTAGTTGCGAGGCGGAGCTAAAGTATGGTCATCCGTCATCTCCGTCCTTTCCGTCGATTCCAGAGTTGCTGACGACCATCCGCGCGCCAGGCTTGCTGGCTCAATGAGATCCGATGCGAAGGCTCACGGTCCCTAGGTAGATTTCCCGGAGAAACGTTAGCAGCCCAAGAAAGAAAGACGCCATCGCCGCGACAAACAGCAGCGCCACGGGAACTGCCGCATCGAAGCGTAAAAAGGCGCTCAGGAACAAGACCGCGATAACCGTGCAAACGAGCAGCGCTGTCGTGGTGCAAAGGGTGATGGCACGGCTGATGAGCTTTGCCCGCCGTGAAAGGATCGCGAGGTCGGCGCGGAGCGTGGTGACGAGTTTCGGGGACGCCGCGCCTAGCCTGTCCTCCAACACTCGGCCCCGATCGATGACTCGGCCGAGCCTATTCGTCATGACTGCCAGGGTCGCGCCGATACCGGAGAGAAGAAAGACCGGCGCGACGGCCAATTGGATTGCGTGAGCTACGGCGACGTCCGAGAACTCAAGCACAGCTCATTGCCAAACGGAGTTAGCCATTCATATCCACCCGCCGACTCATCTCACTCAGCAATTTGAGCCGAGACATAACGGAGATCATCGAAGGGAAATATCGCCAGTAAAAGCTAGCACGGCCTGCGGCGTCAACAAAAAAGCACGGCTCTCTCCTCGCGCTGTTGGTCGGACTGAAATTGAGACGGTTCGGGCGTTCAACCAGGGGTAAAGTTAAGAAGCGACGCGCGCGCCAAGTGCCGAAGCCATCGAATCCGGTAAATCCAAGACACTCAGCTGCCGGCCCTCATCAACCCAAGCCTTGGCTCTTTTCGCGCCGGACTTTTCAGCATCTTTTTTCGTTTTATACAATCGGCTTCGCTCGTTTAGGATATGGGAAGTACTTCCGGAAGGAGTCTTCCAGCTTACGTCAACTATCGGAACCCAGTGCCCCGTGCTCCTGTCGAACAGGCCGTCGGCAAAGATGAAGTGATTCTTGTAAATCAAAGTTATCGCCATGAAACTCTTTTCTGCTCAGACTTTCTGTTGATTGTAGCAACAGAGGATTGCATGTGAGGGTCAAAAGTTATTTTCCGCACCCTTCGCAACCGCAACAACGGCGAAAGCCAGGCTGGGTCCATTTTCCACAAAAACTGTTGATAAAGTGTTGATGACTCGACATCCCACCTGGCGGAGAGTCCATCCAATGCCGGTCCGACCAAATTGCCTAAAGAATAATCGCTGAAAAATACACCAGGTCCATAACTTAGCAACTTATACTCTTTTTTGGCCAAATAATCAAAGGATGTTGTGAAGTGCGGCTAAGCGTATCGGCGGAATACTCATTAATCGCTTTGCGATTACACTAGCTGAACCGAAAGGCGAGGCTGGCCGGTGAGTCAAAGACCCATCGGTTGCGGCGGGAGGTTTTGCCCCCGAAGCTGTGAAAAAATTAGCCGTTGCCCTTCGACTTGCTCAGGACGAACGGCTAAGTATTCGAATTTTCATATGCCTCATCCGTTCGTGGTGAGGCTCTCGAACCATGAACGGATTTTTTTCACAGCTTCCCCGTCGACTTTCGCCGGAATCAATGACATAAGCCCGGCTGACACAAGGCCCTTGCGTTCGCTAAAGGACAAGTTTGAACGGAGGCCTCTCGAGAGTTTTAGCCTAAAAAAAATCCAGGTGATTTACCAATCGGATTACCGGCGATGCGGCTGGTTCTGACCTGCGAATGAAGCTCATATTTGACGTTCTGAAAACGTCAGTTTTGAGCAACCTTGACTGCCGCCTCTTGGCGTATGAAGCCGGGCGGCCGGCCGTGCTTGGAGCGGATTTCTAACCAACCGTCGCGCGAATCGACGACGTTGAGCTTCACTCCCTTGCCGATACTGGTGATCAGCGCCGAGTTTTCGCTTGGCCCGCTGTAGATTTGGGTTGAACGAGTAGTTTCAAATGTGCCTCGCAGGCGTGCCTGTTTGGTTCGCTGTGCTGGTTTGGAAAATTCCTGCGGCGTTTTTGCGCCAGACTCAAGTGGCTGTTGGGAAACAATTTCAGGCGCGACGGCTGCTTCTTTCGCGTCGAATGAGTCATTGGAGCGCGTGCCCACGATACCTATCGTAGCGGCAGTGCCGATTGTCAGAACAACAATGGCTGGAATCATTCCGAAGCGTCGTTTTCGCGTGCCCGAAGTCCGGCTGGCCGATGTGTTTTCCCCTTCGTTGGCGACATGGACTTTCGTCTCCGAGTCCTCCCGACCTGGATGGGTTGGATCGCCGTTATCGCCCGAGTCATGGAGCGGCGAACTCGTTTCGCAATGCACCGCCTCCCGGCCGAATGCCGACTGCAGCGAATGCGGGGCCGATTCGAAGCTGTTGGTCGTATGTTGAAGCGGATAGGAGAGCTCGGAATCGGATGTGCTTCGCGATGATCCGTCAGTGAGTTTACCCTGGGCGGCGAGCTCTCTCTGCAGCTTGTCGTTTTCGTCGTGCAATTCAGAGAGCTGCTGTCGGAGGATGCTGATCTGCCTTTGGTTTTCTTCGCTCGCGGCGAGACGTTCCTGCCGTCGCTCGATCTCCTCCTTGAGTCGGCGGTTTTCCTCGCGTAGCTCCTGGCAGAGGTCGTCGGTTTCCTCTAAGCGTCTGTGAGCCGCATCCAGTTGTTGAATGTTACGCTGTCCTGCGGAGAGCTCTCGTTGCAAATCGGCAATTTGTCTTTCCAGCTCGTCTTGCTGGTTCCTGAAGATCATCTCGCGCGCTGCCACGTTGGCCAGTTGTTGCTGTACGGACTCCCATTGGCGCGCCTTGGCTTCGTTCTCCTCCAGTTGTTCTTTCAGATCGGCAGCTTCGGTTTGCAATCGGGTGCAACGGTCGGTTGCCTGCTGGTTCTCCCTGGCCGATTCGTTGAGACGGGTTTCGCTCCATTGAAGCTGGTTTCGGAGATCGGCAATTTCCTGCCGCAGCCGGCGGGTTTCAAATTTAACCTCATCCAGGCGCCCTTGCTCGGTCTGAAGCTCTTCTATGATTTTTTGGCCTGCTTGCAGTTGCTGTTTGAATTCGACTATTTCGCTTTGGAGCTTCGAATTGCGCTCGGCGAACTCCTGATTCTGGCTGGCGGCGTGACTGAGTTGGGCCTGGCCCGTCTGCATTTGTCTTTGGATATCTGCGAGCCGCTGTCGCAGCTCTTGGTTCGCCGCGTGCAACTGCTGATTCTCGGATTTTACCCCGCTCAGGCGATCTCGCGTCGCCTGGAGGTCTTCTCCTGCGCTTTGATTTGCCGCGAGCTGGTTTGAGAGTACGTCATTGTTCTCCAGCAGCGCCTTGTTTTTCGCCAGCACTTCGTTCATTTGCTGCCTCAGTTCGGTGAGTTCGGCTTGTAACCGTGAATGCCGGTCGGCGACTTCCTGGTGCTGACTCGCGGTTGTGTTGAGCACTCTACCGTTGGTTTGGAGCCGGTCGCGGAGATTCGCGACTTCCTGGTGCAGATGGTGATTTTCAGCGCCCAGCTTCTGGTTCGCCGCTTGAGTATCCGACAAGGCCTGTTGCTCGGTCTGAAGCCTGTCTACAGTTCGTTGGCTTTCTTCCAGCCGGCTCGAGAGAGAGAAGATCTTTTCCGTCAGTTCGCTGTTTCTTGTCATCAACGCCGTCTGCGTTTCGAAGTCCTCGGACGCGGTGGAGCGACCCAGGGTGCTGTCCGTTCGATTTCGTCGGAGTGCTTCGCACTCCCCTCGTTTGCTTCTAAGTTCTCGCTCCGCGGCGAGCAGCAGCGTTCCTAAAAGCCCGATCATCGTCCCGGCAAAAATTAGCAACCAGACATACAGGTTTTCCATAATATCTCCTATGCCCACCCATCATTGGTAAATTCTAATTCTCTAAGTGCTGAAATTGTTACAGCTTTTACTCTGGTCGTTTTGGGAAATTCTTACCGTAGCTACGCCAAAGCTATGCCAATGCGTCTGCTTCGGGTCAGACAAGCTACGGTTTACCTATTAAGGAGTTTTTTGTGGCGCGGGAGTATTTGCGGCAAGGATTTGGCAGAAGCAATTCTGAACAAAAAACGTGAGCCTTGGCAAAAATTGTAAGCGCTCCATCAACCGCAATTTCTTCTCGATTACGCTGCTTTAGTTGAACAAGCACAAGCAACGGCCCGCATCGCGGCCCGCCTACCGGTTTCTTCGAAGGCAGCACTGATCCGGGCGCGCTGCCGCGAGATTGGCCTGCCAGGAAAGCGAAAAAACTTGATCATCGGCGTGCGCTTGGGATATAGGGAAATCAGTGGACGCGCTACCGAAGAAAAAGCTCTCTACCAGAGTCAACGGTGTCGAGCAGGCCCATGAAGTGGAGCCGCGGCTGCTGCTGGTTCATTTTTTGCGGGACGTCTTGGGACTAACCGGTACTCATATCGGATGCGAAACCAGCATCTGCGGGGCGTGCACGGTGATGCTCAACGACACGGCGGTGAAGTCCTGCACCATCCTG